>SVUD01000049.1 GCA_015063445.1 Oscillospiraceae bacterium | reverse complement strand
TAACGATCTGTGCGGGCTGGTTGAGCCACTCTTCGATATCACCGGAGCCGATGAATTCAGGAATAGGATCAACGAATGCCATATGACCTGCCCATCCGGGAGAGGTAGATGCGATATCAGCGCCGGTTCCTTCGGTGATATCATCGATTATCTTGGAATAATCCTTGATATTAGCATTGGTGGGGAAGTGAATGTTCTCCATAGGCATACGAAGCTTCTCATCGATCTGGTAGTAGAGATACTTGATCATAGAGTGAGCAAATCCTGCCTCGTAGGTGATAGGAGCGATATTGCCGTCCTGATCAGCCCACTCGTCCTCTGCAACAAGGTGAACCTTAGAGCAGTCAACCTTAAAGTAGTTGATAAGCTGAGCAAGAGGAATGTAGGTATCGGGCTCAGGGTTACCAAGGATCATGGTAAAGGACTTACCTGCCTCGGAAGCAGCCTTAAGACGAGTGAAGAGAGTGGAAATGAGAACAGGATGAGGGTTCATCATAACCTTAACTTCAAACTCGGGATGCCACCAAGCCTCGCGCTTTTCAAGATCCTTGCCGCTAAGGCTACGAACATACTCGCAAACCTTCTTGTCCTTAAAAGGAACAAAATCGGCAGGCATAAAGTCAAACTTGGTTGCGGGATCTGTAATGAAATCTTTCATTGTTTTACTCCTTTATATAAATTTAATTGGATATCAATTATTTAATCTGCTTTCCGCCGAGAAATACATTCTTAACGGTAAATTTATGGTCAACGATAATAAGATTTGCAAGATTACCCTTTGCGATTTTTCCACGGTCTCCAAGACCGAGAAGTGCGGCAGGGTTAGTTGAAGCATACTTGAATACCTGGCAAAGAGAAGCGCCCGTGTGAACCATCATATTGCGGCAAGGACCGTCGAGTATCATCTTGCTGCCGGCAATTTCTCCTGCAAAATCGAAGTTAATATCGTCTGCCCCCTCATAAAGATCATCCGAGGGAACGGGACCGTGCTCTACAAAAGCATCTGCTATAAGTATAATTCTGTCGTCGCCCTTTATCTTCTTTATCAATCTGAGCATATAGGGAGCGACGTGTATGCCTATTTTATCGCAGATAAGCTCGGTGTATATGCAATCGTTATAGAGTGCAGCTTCATCAACACAAGCCGTGCGGCATTCGGGATACTTATAAAGAGTTCCGGTGGCGTTTGTATGGTGGGTTGCAAGTCTCAGTCCCTTGGGAATAAGCTTTTCAATCTGCCAAGGTTCAGCTTCGCTGTGAGCAACAGAAAATACGGCATTAGGATTCTTTTCTCTTACGTAATCAACGAATTCCTCTATGTTTTCACGCTCGGGCGCAAGACACCAAACCTTTGCTATATCGTAAGCGGCATCTACGACCTTCTGGAATTTTTCTTTTGCTACAACGTCCTTCCAAGGATTGCTTTCTCTGTTGCATCCGAATTTGGGATTCATATAGGGAGATTCCATATAGAGACCGATTATGTTATCGGCTTCTCCGGATTCCATTGCGGTACGAACGGTTTTTACAGCTTCAACAAGCTGATCTGCGTTCATATTGAAATAAAGAGCGGGAAGCACGTCGGTAACGCCGTGCATAAGCAAGGTTTTTGCAGCTTTCACGGGATCTTCTGTAAAAAACGTATCTCCGTCAGCGTGCGTATGTATATCAATTAGTCCGGGGCCGGTGTATGCGCCATCGGCATCTATTACTTCAGCACCATCGGTAGATATTTTACCCATTTTACCAAAATCGGCAATTTTTCCATCTTCTATTATAATAACACCGTCGGGAATAAGAGATTCCGGCATTACTATCGTAGTGTTTACTATTGCGTATTTCATAACGTTCTCCTTTATCAGTTGCTTTTTATTGAATGTTTATATTGAGTAGGAGTCATTCCTGTGTGTTTTTTAAAAAGAGTAGAGAAGTAGTGCGAATTCGAAAACATAAGTTTTTCGGATATTTCAAAGAAATTATACCGCCCGTCGCGTATTAATCTTTTAGCTTCATTTATTTTCATAAGGTTAAAGTAATCGATTATCGAATGACCACACACCTTTATAAATTGTTTTGATATATAAGTTTTTCCAAAGTTCATCTCGCGGGAAAGCTCCTCTAAGGTGAATTTTCCATAAAGTCTCTCTTCCATAAACGAAATTATTTTCAAAGCAAATTCGTCTGTTATGATATCCTTTGGGAAAAACATTTTCGAATTGGAAATATATCCCCGATCGTTTCTTATTATCTCGATCAGCATCAATTCAAGCCTGAGAAGTATCGTCTGCTGTCCACCCCAAAGCTGTGACGTTGATTTCGGGCGCAACTCTTGCATTCTCGGATTGTTGAACGGAAGCTCAAACGTGCTCGTTGCCTCGTGAATAATAGCCGCAATATGTTGTTTTGTCGACATTGAAGCTTCGATTTTTCTGTTTTCAAAGTAAGACATAGCAGAAGAATCGGAAGAAAAAACTATAATAAAAACGTTTGGAGCAATTCCTTTTATAGTTTTAAGCATATGATTTTCGTGAGGCTTATGGAAATAAATGTCGCCTTGACGAAGCGGAATGGTCTGACCGTCTGCAATTACGTTGCATTCGCCTCTGTCGATGTAAACAAGCTCCCACGGCTCATGGGACTCCGAAACGTCAACAAATGAATCGTCAAACTCAAAATAGTGAATAGAAGTAAGGGATGTGATATTAATAGCTTTTTCCACAACATATTTCGGGCAGTCGTATAACATTATATTTTTTCCTATTCTAAGATATTATACCGCTATGTACATTATAAAACAATCGGCATACCTTTTGGTATAAAATAAATCGCGTTTTGTACAAATTTATGCTTCGTAAATTTTTACTCCGAGATTGCGGAGCAAATCAAGCTCGGTTTTATTTTCGGTATGAGTTGTAATGAGTATATCCGTCTTCGAGGCATCGGTAATTCTGGCAAAAACATTTTTTCCGACCTTACTTGAATCCGCCGTAATAATAACAGAGCCCGATGATTCAATCATCTTTTTTACAAGAGCTGCCTCGTTTGAATAGTAAAGAGTGAGCCCTGCGGTTGAGGAAATACCGTCCACCGACAAAATACATTTATTTGCGTGATAATTTTCAAGCTGCGAAATCGCATCTTCACCGTAGGTAAACTGATACTTTGAGTCAAGCTCGCCACCGAGAAGTATTACGTTAAAATCCGAATATAGCGCAGCCTCTGTTGCGTTTTGAACGGAATTTGTTACTATGGTAATATTTTTCTTGTTTCGTATAGCACGAAGAACGTACGTCAGGGTAGTGCCCGCATTCATCATAATGGTATCATTATCTTCGATAAAGCGTCTGGCAAGCTCTGCAAGCTTCTTTTTTGCTATAGAGTTAGTTCTGTATCTTTCGTTAAGATCCATATTTACATAAAGCTTATTAAGACCTACTGCACCGCCGTGGACTCTCGATAAATGTCCTTCGGCTTCGAGAAGCTCTAAGTCTTTACGTATAGAAACCTCAGATATTCCATACCTTTCACTGAGCTCGGACACCTTCACTTTTCCGTTTTCCTGAATTATACTTATGATTTCTTCTCTGCGTTCTTCTGTTGAAATGCTCATAACAAACTCCAAAATTGTATTTTTTTCATTATAACATATTTTCTTTAAAAAGGCAAGTAAAACTTAAACAAAACACAAAAAGTTTCAAAAAGAACGTTTTTCGCATTATATGCTTTGTGAAAAATTTTTATTAAATTGTTTTTACAGATAAAGCATAACTAAAATAATATTTATATAGCTATTGACAAAAATAAGATTTTGTGCTAAAATTTAACCGTATATTACTAATAAAATCAAACGCAATTCGAAATCAAATCGAAACCTTAGAGGATAATGCGATGAACTGTGAAAAAAAATATCTTGGAATCGATATAGGAACCACATCCCTTAAAGCAGCTGTGTTTAATGCAAGCGGCGAGCGACTCGGTCTTTTCAGCGCTGATTATACGCTTGATACCGACTCAAAAACAGGATATATAGAATTTGATGCTACGAAATACGTAGATATGTGTAAAGAGGCAATTGAAAACCTTACGGCAGAGTGCGGTAAGATCGATGCGCTTTCGGTAGACACCCAGGGGGAAACTCTTATTCTTACCGATAAAAACGGAAAGCCGCTTTGCAACGCAATTGTATGGCTTGATAACCGTGCAGAAAGGGAAGCGGAGAGCATAAAGGCGCATTTTGGAAACGAAAAGGTATACAATGTGACCGGTCAGCCTGAAATTACTGCCGGATGGCCTGCATCCAAGCTTCTTTGGTTCAAAAACAACCGTCCCGAGATTTTTGCTAAGGCAGAGAAAATCTTTATGCTTGAAGATTGGATTTTATATAACCTCACAGGAAATTTTGTTACCGAGCCTACCATACAGTCTTCCACGATATATTATGACGTTGTGAATAAAAAATGGTGGAACGAGATGCTTGACTATATTGGAGTTTCTGTTTCGGCATTGCCGTCTCTTAAGGAAAGCGGAGAGATTGTCGGAGAATACAAGGGCATCAAGGTTGTGAGCGGTATGCTCGATCAGATCGCCGGAACGATAGGCGCGGGTGTAACTGATGAAACCCGAATCAGCGAGATGACGGGAACTATAATGGCTATATGCGTTATGACAGACAAGCTTCCACCGTATAATCCCGATTCAATCATTCCTTGCCATATGCACGCAATTGACGGAAAATACTGTCTCATTCTCTGGTCATCTACTGCCGGAATGGCGCTTAAATGGTTCAAAAATCAGTTTTGCGAGAATTTTTCTTTCAAGGAGCTTGACGAAATAGCAAAGGACGTTGCTCCCGGATGCGACGGTCTTTCAATGCTTCCTTATTTTTGCGGATCTACAATGCCGAAGTACAACCCAAGTGCAAGGGCGGTATTCTCAGGTATAAATCTTTCCCACACCAGAGCGCATTTTGCAAGAGCAATAATGGAGGCTATTGCATTCACTCTGAAGCAGAACCTCGAATACGTAGGCGAAACCAACATTGAAGAAATCAGAATAACCGGCGGCGGAGCGTTAAGTCCGCTCTGGTCGTCAATAAAATCCGACGTAACGGGCAAAATTCTCAAATCTCTCACAGAGAGTGAAACTGCTTGTCTCGGTACGGCGCTCGTTGCAGCCGTCGGAAACGGAGATTTCCCTGATATCAAAACCGCAGTAGGCTCTGCGGTAAAGATAAAAAGAGAATATTTACCCTCGGGTGCGGATTATACCGAAGCTTACGCAAATTACTGCGAGCTTGATAAATTGATGAATAAATAAAAGGAGATAGATATGTTAAAGAACTACAAAATCAGAGCTCCCTATTTTGAAATAGGACCAAAATGCTTTATGTGGGGCGAAAGAATGCTTAAGCTCGCTAAAGCCGTTGACAAAATTGCAGATAAGTATGATCTCGACGTAATAATCACCCCCCAATATGCAGACATCAGACTTCTTGCGCAAAATACAGAGCGAATCCACGTTTATGCACAGCATATGGATTCCTTGCGTCCGGGCAGAGGTCTTGGCTCAGTGCTTCCCGAATCAATTAAGGAAGCGGGCGCTGTGGGTGTAATGCTTAACCACGCAGAAAAGAAGCTTACTCTCGATGAGGTAAAGCTTGCTATTGAAAGAGCAGATGAGGTTGGTCTTGCCACAATAGTTTGCGCTGATACGGTTGAAGAAATCAGACAGATAGCGCTTCTCGGTCCCAACCTTATCGTTGCAGAGCCCACCGACCTTATCGGCACGGGTGTTGCAAGTGATATGGGATACGTAAGAGATACAATTGAAGCTGTAAGGAAGATCAATCCTGATATTATGGTTCTTCAGGGCGCAGGCATTTCCGGTCCCGATGACGTAGCAAACGTTATCCGTGCGGGAGCTCAGGCAACCGGATGTACCAGCGGTGTAATGAAGGCTAAGGATCCCGAGGCTGCGGCAGAAGAGATGCTTTATACGCTTCGTAAGACCTGGGATGAGGTGAACGGAAAGTGAACGAAAACATTTTAAACGCAGCTTTTGATGCTTTTAAAATTGAAAGCGAATCTATACTTGCAACAGGCGAGGCTATAGATAAAGCTGAATTTGAAAAGGCGGTAGTTGCTCTTGCAAACGCACCCAGAATTGCAGCGGCAGGTTGCGGTCACTCCGGAATTGCGTGCCGTCATTTTGCTCACCTTATGTGCTGTATAGATCTTCCCGCAAGATTTCTTTCTCCCGCTGAGGCTGTTCACGGCGGACTTGGTTTTCTTCACGAAAACGACGTTCTGGTAATAGTTTCCCGCGGTGGAAAAACCGATGAGCTCATTCCTATCGCAGAGGTTGCGAAGGTGAAAGGGGCAACGATCATATGCGTTACCGAAAAATTTGAGTCCCCACTTGCCAAGCTTGCAGATATAAAGCTCAAAATGGCTATCACAAAAGAGTGTGATAAATACAATTGCCAGGGAACAACCAGCTTTGCTGTTACCTCAGCAATTTTTGATGCGCTTCAGACAGCGCTTGTAGAATACACGGGTTACAAAAACGAGACTTTCGCTCTCATCCACCCCGGCGGAGCGGTAGGAAAGCGTCTTAATAACACGGATACAAAATAATTACATTGATTCCAAAAATTTTTATATATAAAAGGAGAACAAAAAATGGAATTTAAGGTTTTTCAAAAGGAAATTGAACTTCAGTCTAGAGGATGGATCCCCACCTTCCACGACGTAACAAGCGACATTCTTAAAATCGTTGCCGAGTCCGGCATCAAGCACGGCACCGTATGCATCGCATCTCACCATACCACCTGCTCGGTTATGGTTCAGGAGTGCTCTCACGATATCGATTCTTTCGATCTTGAGTATCTTCAGCACGACCTTCTCGACATAATGAGAAAGATGATCCCCGATTTTGCAGAGGAGCATCAGTACCGTCATCCCGGACCTATCCACGCTAAGTTCGGCAGATTCGTTAACGAGCCCGGTGACTTCACCTCTATGAACACCGACGGTCACCTTCGTTCCTGCTTCTTTGGCAGAAGCGAGACTATGACCATTAAGGACGGCGTTCTTGACGGCGGTGAGTTTGCTCACGTTTACTTCATTGACTGGGACCACGTTCGCGCTCGTCGCAGACAGCTTAACGTAACCGTTATGGGTACTTCCGATCCTATTAATGACAGAAAGTACAACAACGGTGAAGTAGTTAACACTCTCAGAAGATACACCGACGAAGAAAAGGCTGACGACGTTCACTATACTCTTAACTGGGTAAGATAATTTCTTTTCATTATGCGAATTCTTCTGGATACTGCAAACCTGGAAAAAATCAGGTATTTTAATACTTATTATCCTATAGAAGGTGTCACCACTAATCCCACCCTCCTAGCAAAGGAGGGCGGTGACGTCCTTTCTCAATTATCCGAAATCAGAAAAATTATCGGTCCCGATAAAGAACTTCATATTCAGCTTACGGAAACTGAATATGACAGAATGATAGAAGAAGCCAAGGCTATCGTTGAATTTCTGGGCAAAAAAACATATGTAAAAATTCCTGTTACCGACGTTGGACTTAAAGCTACCAAAGAGCTTTCCGATTGGGGTATCGGAGTTACCGTAACCGCAGTTCTTTCCGCAGCCCAGGCTATGCTTGCATCTAATGCGGGAGCTTCGTACGTTGCTCCTTACATAAGCCGCTCAGAAAACCTTTGCGCTGACGGTATCGGAACTGTTGCCGACATTGTTAAAATTTTTAAGGTTTCGGGCGCGTCAACGCAAATACTTGCGGCAAGCTTCAAAACCGCAAAGGAAGTGCTTGACGTTGCGGTTGTCGGCTGTCATGCTGCTACTATAGGCGCATCGATAATGAAAATGCTTATAGCCCACACAACTACCGACACGTCAATTCTTGGTTTTAACAAGGATTGGACTGAAGCATTTGGAAATACAACGCTTCTTGAGCTTATAAAAAACAAAAAATAATTCATCCTAAACGGAGGAAAATACTTAAATGGCTACCCTTGTAATAATGCCTCGTCAGGGGCAAAGTGTTGAGAGCTGTGTAATCACAGCATTCAACAAAAAAGTGGGTGACACCGTTGAAAAGGGAGAAGTTCTTTTCTCCTATGAAACGGACAAATCTTCATTCGAAGAGCCTGCTCCGGAAGCAGGTAAGATCTTGGCTGTTTTCAGAGAAGAGGGAGATGACGTTCCTTGTCTTGAAAACGTCTTGGTAATAGGTAAAGAAGGAGAAGATATTTCAGAATTCATCCCTAAAACCGAGGCAGAATCCGCTCCTACTCCTGAAGTTGTTGAGGAAAAGAAAGAAGAAAAGGTTACAGAGACTGCTGTTCCTACAGCTTCTCCCGCTCCCACCGCTGATGCAAGCGGATTTTCGATTTCTCCCAGAGCCAAACTTCTCGCAGAAAAAACCCACGCTGATCTTTTAAAAGCAATACCTACAGGTCCCAACGGAAGAATAATCGAAAGAGATGTTCAGAAGCTCGTCGATCAAGGTCTTACCGTTTCACCTGCAGCTAAGGTTGGATATACATCCGCTGTTGACGGAAGCGGCATAAGCGGTAAGGTCGTTCTTTCCGACCTCAACACTAAGAGCGCCGAAGAGGCTCCCGTCGCTGAAGCTACTGCGCCTGTTGTTGACTTCTACGATGAGAAGATTCCCAACATCAGAAAAATCATTGCAAAGGCGATGTGCCAGTCACTTTCTTCTATGGCTCAGCTTACCTTCAACTCTTCCTTCGATGCAACCAAGATGATTGCTCTCAGAAATTCCTTGAAGGCAGGGGCGGAGAAGATGGGACTTGCCAATATCACCTATAACGATATGATTCTCTTTGCGGTTTCAAGAGTGCTTAAAAATCACAAGATGTTCAATGCACATTATCTCAATGACGACACAATGAGATTTTTCAACACTGTAAACCTTGGTATTGCAGTAGATACTGAAAGAGGACTTATGGTTCCCACTGTTTTCAATGCAGAAAAGCTTTCTCTCAACGAAATGTCCGTCAAGGCTAAATCCGTTATCACAGATGCTCAGAGCGGAAAGATCAATCCCGATCTTCTCAAAGGAGCAACGTTTACGGTTTCTAACCTCGGCTCTCTTGGCATTGAATCGTTTACTCCTATCGTTAATCCTCCTCAGACGGCTATTCTCGGCGTCGACTGTATTACAAAGAGAATAAAGGAAGTTAACGGTGAGGACGTTACTTATCCTGCTATGGGTCTTTCTCTTACTGTCGACCACAGAGCTATTGATGGCGCTGATGCTGCAAGATTCCTCAAGGACGTGGGATTTGCGCTTGAGAATATAGACCTTCTTCTTACTAAATAAGGAGGGAATTATGTACGATCTTATAATTCTTGGCGGTGGTCCCGCCGGATATAATGCGGCTGAAAGAGCAGGCGCTGCCGGTCTTAAAACACTCGTAATTGAAGAAAGAGCTCTTGGAGGCGTTTGCCTCAACGAAGGCTGCATTCCCACAAAAACACTTCTTTATTCTGCAAAGATTTATGATTATGCTAAGCACGGCGCCGATTACGGCGTAACCTTCGGTTCCGCAGCTATTGATCACGGATTTGTTGTTAACCGTAAGAATAAAGTTGTAAAGCAGCTCGTTTCGGGTGTTGGCGCTAAAATGAAAAAGGCGGGGGTAGAGGTTGTAAATGCCACCGCATTTATAAAGGGCAGAGATGCTGAAGGTTTCACCGTAGTAGCGGCCGACAAGGAATACGTCGGAAAGCAGCTTCTTATCGCAACAGGATCTTCTCCTGCACTTCCTCCTATCGACGGACTTGCAGATTCTCTCAAATCCGGATTTGCGCTCACAAACAGGGAAGTGCTTGATCTTCAGAATATTCCTAAAACTATCGTTGTTGTAGGCGGTGGTGTAATCGGTCTTGAAATGGCATCATACTTCAATTCTGTAGGCTCAAAGGTTTACGTTCTTGAAATGCTTGATCACATTGCGGGTGCAACCGACAGAGAAATTTCTGAGCTTCTCAAAAAAGAGTATGCAAAACGCGGTGTTGAATTTATTCTCGGTGCTAAGGTTACCTCTATTAAAAACAATACCGTTTCTTATGAAAAGGATTCCAAGGTTAACGTTATAGAGGCTGACTATGCTCTCGTTTCTATAGGCAGACGCCCCAGAACTCAGGGAATCGGATGTGAAAACATCGGTCTCAAGCTTGAGCGTGGCGCTATAGTTACCAACGAGTACGGAAAAACCAACGTTCCCGGTGTTTGGGCAGCAGGCGACGTAAACGGAAAATCCATGCTTGCTCATACCGCATACCGTGAAGGCGAAGTATGTATAAACAACATCCTCGGCAAAAAGGATAGAATAAATTACAACTCGATTCCTGCGGTAATATACACCAATCCCGAGGTTGCTTCCGTCGGAGAAACGTCCGAATCTGTAAAAGAAAAGGGAATTGACTCCAGAGTGGAAACACTTACCCTTAAATACAGCGGAAGATACATTGCCGAAAACGAACACGGAAACGGCATATTAAAGGTTATCGTTAACAACGAACACAACAATGTTATCGGTCTTCATATGATTGGTAGCTATGCGTCTGAAATTATTTACGGCGCTGCTATGATGGTTGAAACCGAAATGAGAGTTACGGACATTCAGAAGCTCGTATTCCCGCATCCTACGGTTTGCGAAGTAATACGCGAGGCTATGTTCGAATAAAATAAGGAGAATTATTATGCCTAAGAGTCAATATGTAGATCCCGGCAAAGCCTTTGAAGCCGGTTACATTCACTTTGAAGATATTCCCGTGTGCCAGTATAAAAAGACACTCGCGGAAGAAAAGAAAATCTATA
>SVUD01000048.1 GCA_015063445.1 Oscillospiraceae bacterium | reverse complement strand
TATATTCACCCTCGCCGATTTCCTTAACGTCTATCTCAACGTCGTCATGCTCATCCCAGATATCACCGACTATTTCCTCAAGAATGTCCTCAAGAGTAACGATACCTGCCGTGGAGCCGTATTCGTCGGTTACGACAGCCAGGTGAAGCTTCTTTTCCTGAAGCTCGTTCATAAGCTCGTTAACGTTTTTGTTCTTCGTAACGAAAATAACGGGCTTTATAATGCTTGAAATATTGTCAAAGTCCTTTATAAAGAAGTCCTTGTAGTAGAGAATACCGGTAATATTATCAAGATCATCATTGTAAACGGGAAGGCGGGAATATCCCGACGATTTGAATACCTCACGTATTTCCTCGTACGATGCCTCGGATTTAACTGCGGTTATATCGATTCTTGGCGTGAATATATCACCAACCTCAAGCTCGTTGAATTCGATTGCGCTCTTGATAAGATCGGTCTCGCTCTTTTCGAGATTTCCGTCCTCCTCTGCCTCTTCGATAATGGAAATAAGCTCTTCTTCGGTGATACCCGTATCCTCCTCGGACTTGAACATCTTGTTAAGAAGCTTTTTCCACTGCCTGAATACCCAGTTGAGCGGCTTAAATACAATCATAAGCGCGCTGATAATGGGAGCTGAGAACATCGCGAATCTTTCGGGAGACTCTTTTGCTATACTTTTGGGAGAAATTTCTCCGAAAATAAGAATAACGATTGTAAGCGATACCGTTGAAAGAGTTGTTGCAAGACTCTCGTTGTTCGCAAAAAATCCTATGAATAAAAGGGTTGCGAGAGACGACGCAAGAATGTTAACGATGTTGTTACCGATAAGAATCGTGGAGAGAAGACTGTCGTAGTCCTCGGCAAGCTTAAGAGCTCTTGCGGCCTTTTTGTTGCCGTCCTCCGCCATCGTTTTAAGGCGTATTTTGTTTAAGGTTGAAAACGCAGTTTCCGTTGCCGAAAAATACGCGCTCATAATGACACAGAATAATATCGTTACGAGCAAGAAAATACTGTGTGAGTCCATGATTGGATAATGAAAGTTCCTTTCTTATTATATGTTTAATTTTGTTGATCGAGTTTTGGAGTTTTACCGAAAATAGCAAAAAAAGACCTAACCGCACGATATTTTTCAAATATCCCTGTCCGGCTAAGCCTACCTATTCAGTATATGTAACGTATTGGGATTACAACAATCCGCGTCGTCGTCCATATTTCCTCCATAAAAATCACCGAAAATACACAAAATCGGTGTCATTGCTATACAGTATATCACAAACGCGCCAATTTGTCAAGTGAAAAGGGAAAAATAACGATTTGTCGTAGTAAAAATGAAAAAAACAATGTTGAACAGTGGAAAAATAACGGAATAATTAAACTTTTGCGGTTATAAAAATTAATAAAAAGTAAATTTGAGCATTTGCGCTTTTTTAGCCCGAAAAAGCCTTGACAATAAAAAATTTTTGTTATAGAATTATTAGGATAAAATGTAAAGAACTGAGAAAGGAAGAAAAATGTTCAAAAAAATTCTTGGCTCTGTAAGAGAGTTTAAGACGCTTACCGTACTTACGGTTGTTCTGATGGTATTGGAAGCCGCTATCGAAACGACTATACCGTTTATAACCGCAAATCTTGTTAATAAGCTGCGTGTCGGCGCTGAGATGAGCGACGTTATAGTTACGGGCGTCATACTTATAGTACTCGCAATGCTTTCTCTTGCCTGCGGAGGCTTTGCCGCGCTGACGAGCGCAAAGGCGTCAAGCGGATTCGCGAGAAATTTGCGCAGCGACGTGTTTTCCAAAATACAGACCTATTCGTTCGAGAATATAGACAAATTTTCATCTGCGTCGCTCGTAACGAGAATGACTACGGATATAAACAATGTGCAGATGTCCTTTATGATGATAATAAGAACAGCGATAAGAAGTCCTCTTATGCTCATATTTTCCGTCGTAATGGCGGCTGTAATGGGCGGAGCGCTGGCGCTTACGTTCGTTGTAATAATTCCTGTTCTTGCTTTCGGACTTATAATGATCGCAAGACACGCGATGCCGGCATTCAGAAGAGTGTTTAAAAAGTACGATAAGCTCAATGAATCCATTGAGGAAAACGTAAGAGCGGCGCGAGTCGTAAAGGGCTTTTCGAGAGAGGATTACGAAAAGGAAAAGTTCACCGTTGCGTCAGAAAACATTAAAGATGATTTCACAAAAGCCGAGCGTATAGTGGTATTAAATACCCCTGTAATGCAAATATGTCTTTACTTTAATATGCTTTTTGTTCTCATAATCGGCTCAAAGCTTGCGATAGAGAGCAGAGGTACAAGTGTTGACGTAGGTCATATTTCAGCCATGCTCACATACGGTATGCAGGTTCTTATGTCGCTTATGATGCTCTCTATGATATACGTAATTCTTACGATGTCGACCGAGTCCTTCAAGCGTATCAACGAGGTGCTTTCGGAAGAGAGCACGATGAAGATAGCAGAGAGCCCTGTCCTCGTGGTAAAGGATGGCTCCGTGGTGTTTGAAGGGGTTAATTTTAAATATTCGAAAACCGCTAAAAGAAATACTATTGAGGATATAAATCTTACTATCCCGAGCGGCTCTACGGTTGGAATTATCGGTGGCACGGGCTCGAGTAAATCTACATTAGTAAGTCTTATTCCCCGTCTTTACGACGTTACCGAGGGCTCTGTCAAGGTTGGCGGGGTTGACGTAAGAGAATACGAGCTCGATGCCTTAAGAGGTGCGGTTTCGATGGTTTTGCAAAAAAATCTTCTTTTCTCGGGAACTATAAAGGAAAATCTTCGATGGGGAAATGAAAACGCAACCGACGAAGAGCTTATAGAGGCTTGTAAGCTTGCCTCGGCGCACGATTTTGTATCCGCCTTTCCCGATGGATACGATACTCACATAGAGCAGGGGGGCGCAAACGTTTCGGGCGGGCAGAAGCAAAGACTTTGTATCGCGAGAGCGCTTCTCAAAAAGCCGAAGGTACTTATCCTCGATGACTCGACGAGCGCGGTTGATACTGCTACCGACGCCGCAATCAGACTTGGCTTTGAGCGTTTTATGCCGCAAACCACTAAAATCATTATCGCGCAGAGAATTTCATCGGTTATGCACGCCGATATGATAATAGTCCTTGACGGCGGAAAAATAAGCGCAGTCGGAAATCACGATGAGCTTATGTCGGGAAGCGAAATTTACCGTGACGTATATATTCAGCAGACCGAAGGCTCGAGAGGAGGCGAAGAGAATGAATAAGTCTCCAAAGACCGCTCCGATACAGCAGAAGAAAAAGGGAGTTGTTATGAGAGTTGTGAAGCTTCTTTATAAGGACTATCCGAAGCTCGTACCGATAACCGTTTTCTGTATACTCTTCGCGGCGCTCGTTTCCGCGATCCCCGCTGTATTTATTCAGAAAATAACCGAGGTAATTGAAATTTACGTAAAAACGGGAGATTATGCCGCTGCGTCAAAGGAAATTATGCCAAGCATAATAATTCTTGCGTGTCTGTACGTAATATCAATAACCGCAATCACGCTTGATACTCAGATAACCGCCAGAATAACGCAGGGCTTCCTGTCTAAAATGCGTATAAGAATGTTCCGCGGAATGCAAAATCTTCCTATTAAGTATTTTGATACGCATAAGCACGGCGATATAATGAGCTACTATACGAACGATCTTGATACCTTAAGAGAGCTTATATCGCGCTCGTTGCCGACTCTTCTTCGCTCGGGTATAGTCGTTCTGACCGTATTCTTCATTATGATATACTACTCTGTATGGCTGACTCTTGTGTTGATTCTCGGAGTATTCCTTATGCTCTTCGTTTCGAAAAAAGCAGGCAAAGGCTCCGCGAAGCATTTCAGAGGCCTGCAAAAATCCGTTGCGGGACTCGAGGGGTATATTCAAGAGATGATGAACGGACAAAAGGTGGTTAAAGTCTTCTCGAGAGAGGAAAAATGCAAAGAAGAGTTTGCAAAAGTTAACGAAAAGCTCTATCAAGAAGCGTATAGAGCTCATGCGTATTCCAATGCGCTTGGACCGATAATTATGAATATCGGTAATGTAATGTACGTTATTATAGCTACCGTTGGCGGAGTATTTCTTCTTATTCCCAATTTCTACAATTTGAGTCTTTCATCTATTCCGTTCGGAATAAGCATAGTCATTCCGTTCCTCAATATGACTAAGCAGTTCACCGGAAATATAAATCAGCTTTCTCAGCAGATAAATTCGATAGCGATGGCTGTTGCGGGCGCGAACAGAGTGTTTGAGCTTATAGACGAAGAGCCCGAGGCTGACGAGGGCTACGTTACCTTAGTAAACGCAAGAGTGGATGAAAGCGGAAATATAACCGAGGTTAAGGAGAGAACGGGAGTATGGGCATGGCGCCATCCTCACGGTGACGGTGCGGTTACCTATACGCTCCTTCGAGGCGACGTCAGAATGACGGATGTTGACTTTGAATATGAGCCGGGCAAGCCCGTGCTTAAGAACGTCAGCGTATATGCCGAGCCGGGTCAAAAGGTTGCGTTCGTAGGTGCGACGGGCGCCGGAAAAACCACGATTACAAATCTTATAAACAGATACTACGATATTGCCGACGGAAAAATACGATACGATGGCATAAACATAAATAAGATTAAAAAGTCCGACCTCAGAAGATCTCTCGGAATAGTTCTTCAGGAAACAAACCTCTTCACAGGAAGCGTAATAGATAACATTCGCTACGGAAAGCTTGAGGCTACCGATGAAGAGTGTATTGCCGCCGCAAAGCTTGCGGGAGCGCACGACTTCATCACAAGACTTCCCGAGGGATATAACACCGAGCTTTCGGGTAACGGAGCAAATCTTTCTCAAGGTCAGCGTCAGCTTATAGCTATAGCTCGCGCCGCCGTTGCGGATCCCCCCGTTATGATACTTGACGAGGCAACCTCGTCTATTGATACGAGAACTGAGGCTATCGTTCAGGCAGGAATGGATAAGCTTATGGAGGGCAGAACCGTGTTTGTAATTGCGCATAGGCTCTCAACCGTGCGAAATTCCGACGTAATTATGGTGCTCGATCACGGTGAGATAATCGAGCGTGGTTCGCACGAAAAGCTTATTGAGGAGCGTGGCACGTATTACCGTCTTTATACGGGCGCATTCGAGCTTGAATAAGCGGTGAAAAACTGCTGTTTTAAAGTCTTTAGCCGCTCATCGTGTTAAATTTTGACACTTTTATCAATTTACGGAGAATGTAAGAATGAAAAAATGTTCATTTACGGGGCATCGTATAATTCCCGAAAAGCACAAAGAAAAGCTTGAGGCTTTGGTGTTTCGAGCTATTGAATACGCATATTCAAATGAGTGCCGTGAATTTTACACGGGCGGGGCGCTTGGCTTTGATACGATGGCGGCTAAGGCAATTTTAAAATTCCGTATGAAGCATAGCGACGTGAGGCTTGTCATAGCCGTTCCTTGTAAGGACCAGGCGGGAAAATGGTCGTATTCCGACAGAGATATGTACGATTACATTCTTTCGAGCGCAGACGAGATAATATTTTGCTCCGAGGAATACACAAAGGATTGCATGAAAAAGCGCAACGAATACCTTGCGGGCGTTTGCGATATGCTTATAGCCTATGTCGGAAGAAGCTCGAGCGGAGCCGCGCAAACCGTAAGAATGGCAAAATCTTTCGGTAAAGAGGTATATAACCTTTACCCGACCGTCGCGGATACGGCGCTGTAAAACAAGATAAATTTTTATTCCGATTTTTTGCAGCCCTTTTTATGCTGCTCACTAAAAACAATTTTTCTGCTCCGAAAAACGAAAAAATAAGCGTTTTTTTGGGGCAGAAAATTTTTTGTGATTTTTTGAAAAATATTTCCGTTTTTTTGCCGTTTTCCCTTGATTTTTTGCTTTTCTTATGATATAATAACCATGACTAATAATGAATTTGGGGGACAATATGCAGCAAGTACTTGATTTGATAAACGGCCTCAGAGCGGGAAACATGAACTTCAAAGAGTTCATTGGCGGTCTCGGTCAGTGGTTTAATGATATTGGAATAGGCGGTCCTGTTACCGCGGTGATAAAGGCTTCTTGGTTTCCGTACGTAGCCTTGGCAGTAGGCGCTATTTTTCTTTTCTATGGAAGAAGATGGCTCGGTCTTATTAAGTTTTTGACCTGTGCGGGCGTCGGCTTTGCGGCGGGACTTATCGTTAGTCCCATGCTTGAGGGCATGCTTCCGTTCTTGGTTGGTAAGGCTTGGATAATGGGCGCTTTGTGCGCTTTGATGCTTGCGGTGCTCAATAAGCTTGTATTCGCCGTTATCTTCTTCGGCGGTCCTGCGGCGGGCGCATTCGTAGTTTGTTACTTCGACGGCATAATTCCCGTGAAGCTTCCTACCGTTGGCGATATTCGTCTATGCCTTGTAGCAGCAGCTATCGGCGCGCTTCTTATGTTCATGGTTCGTAAGGACTTCGAGAGAATTCTTACCTCTATCATCGGCGGTGTGCTTGTCAATTACGGTGTAAGACAGCTCTATGACTACCTGACCTTGATTCCCGAAGCTTATGCTAAGTACGCTACATACGTTGATGTTGGTGTCGTTGCGCTTCTTGCGGCAATCGGATACGCATATCAGTATCAGCGCAGAAGAAGATATTAATTTCTTCAATTTTAACAGTAAACAGCTTTAATAACAAAAGGTGAAGAAAACCGTTTCGGCTCTTCACCTTTTTTATACTGTTTATAGTTGCGTTCGATCTTTATTGTCGTTTTAAAAGCTGACGGTTTATTTCTTGTTTTCGTGATGAAACGTTGAATTCTTCTTATATTCTCTTGGGGAGATTCCCATTTTGCTTTTAAAAAAGTTAGAAAAATGGTATTCCGAAGAGAAGCAAAGATATTCGGCTATTTCCTTAGCGGTTTTATTTGAATTTGCGAGAAGGTTTTTAGCAGCTTGTATTCTTAAATTCATGAGATAGGCGTACGGAGTTATACCGTATGCCTTTTTAAATTGCTTTATAATGTCGGATTTTGTTCTGTATAGCTTTTCCTCGAGAAATTCGAGCGTTATGGGAATATCTATAGAATGCTGAAGCTCGTATTTTATCCGCGCCGCAAGCGAGGAGCCGGCTTTGATTTTCTTTACGTGCGCCGCTATTTTAAAGGCCGCCGAATAAAGTATCTCGCTTGCGGGCAGATAGATATCGTCGTTTGAGTCGGAAATGTTTTCCAGCTCAAAGAGCTTTTGGAACGTTTCCTCCAAGTTAAGTCTGTGAAAAAACCTTGGTTCATTCAGGTCGTAGGCATTGAGAAAATCCGCAAAGAAATAGCTTCTGAAATTGCACCAATATTTCTTGTATGGATCATTTTTGTCCGAGTAATATTCGCATTTGTCACCGGGATGAATAAGATAGGCATCACCTGCCGAAAGTGAATAGCTTTCACCGTTGACACGCAGATATCCTCGTCCGGAAACAATATATTCGAGAATAAAGCAGCGAGATGAATCTCTCCTTATGTAGTAATCGGGATCGGGATTCGTTATACCGGTTATGCTTATCTCAAGAGGAAGCATGTCGTAGCTGTACCGAGGCGCAAAAATCAGCTCCTTACCCAGACCTTTAAATTCTGATATATCTTCTTTTTGAATGTTGTATTCCTTATATTTCTTCATAATTCCTATTTTTCGTATCTTTTTGCATGAAAAACAATATTATACGCATTTTAATTTGTAAGTTTTTACGATATAATTGTAACAGAAGATGCTATCAATGTCAAGCATCAAAACCAAAAACAAGCTGAAATTTTTCAGTTTAAAAAGGAGAAAGGATATGAAAAAGGAGTACGTTGTTGCCGAGATTGAGATATTAAATATCAATTTTGGTGATATAATCACCGCGTCGGGCGATGCGGGACCTATCGACCCCGGCGCCGATCAGAATAACCCATTCGGCGGCGGATATGACTCAAACGGTTGGACCTAATAAAAAATAAAACATAAGAAAGAGGAAAAACAATGAAAAAAACAGTCACAAAAAGAGCATTATCATTCTTACTTGCCTTTACGTTATTATTTTCATGCGCATCGGCGTTTAGCGTAGGCGCATCTGAGGTAAGCGAGGAAAAAACGGACGCGGCGTCTGTTGAAATAGTATCAAATAACGTGTACTACGGCGATACTTTAAACCTTATGTACGCTGTTAAAGCGGAAAATATCACCGAGGAAAGTAGCGTATCGGTGAAGCTTTATGACAGCGAAAATAATGAAATTGAAAGTATAACTAACTATACGACGGAAACAGTTAACGGTGAAGAATGCTTTGTTTTCATATCGTCGTACGGCGTTCCGGCTCAGAGCATTGAAACAGAGGTTTACGCAAAAGCGGTGGTAAAGAGCGGCGCCGAGGTTGTAGCAGAGAGTAAGCTTGTAGGCTATAGCGTTCTTGAATATCTTTACGAGCGTCTTACCGTATCTAAGGAAAAGGGAAAGGTAAACGCCGATCAGGAGGCTATGTACGAGGGACTTATCGAGTATGCGGGCCTTGCCGAAAAGGTTCTTACCGATAAAACCGAGGCTGACAGGATCGCAAATCATTCTTACGTATATACCGTCAACGGTATGATGGGCGCGGAGAATGGAGAAATTTACAAAAAGGGCAGCGTGATAAAGAGCTTTGCTCATACTCTGGTATCTCCTAAGTATACTGTCATTTGGCAAATAGATGAGTATGACAAGTCCGGTAACTACATAAATTCTTACGCTCTTACCGACGCTGAACTAAATGCTAACGGCTACACCGTAGGAGAGAACAATGCGGTTATCAGCGCAAGAGAGAATTCTATAACGGAAGCCGAGTGTCTTGCTCAGGTCGGATGCTTTGGTAATACGAATAACGCCTACAATAGCACTAACAGAGCCTCGGTTAGATATTCCATTCCCGTAAAACCGGGCGCAAAGGTAACGTTCAGCGGAAGCCTCAGCACCTATAAATACGCCATTTATTTGAGCGACAATCCGGAAAACGTTTTCATCTCGGGTGTAAAAAACTACGATTCGGGCTGGCAATTTAACAAGGAATACGTTATCTCCGCAGATAAATTCCCGGCTACCGATAAACCGGTATATCTTGTATTGGTTGTCGCAAAGCAGAATAATACCGCGCTGACTCAATCTGAAATAGAAGCTCTTCCCGGATATTTCACGGTTGACGGAGAGAAGCAGTTTGTACTTGCGAACAGAGGCGCTCTGACCGATATTGAGTATAACTCTCAGATCGCTCATTGGGGAAGCGCCGTAGCATCCAACGTTACCTCACAGACCAGAATGAGAATTTCATTCACCATAAAGATGCAGGCGGGAACCAAAGTAAGCTTCATAGGTGATAGCAGTAAGTATAAATGGGCTGTGGTTGAAAGCGTTAACACGTCTTCGGTGACAAATCCTATAGATTCCGGCTGGAATACGACGTGGTCCGATCCCAACGCCGATTATTATTCAACTCTTAACGGCTCATATCTTGTTATTACGCTCTCCAAGCTTGATAACAGTAATATTGACGCCGACGTCATCGCAAGTCTTCATTCGATGTTCAAGGTAGAGGGAGAAAAGTACGTCGAAAATTTTAAATCATCCTCTGTGGTGTATAAAAATTACGCAGTAAAATCAGTAAACCACAGAGGATTTGGAACAGCTCCTGAAAACACGCTTGAGGCTTATACCCTTTCTTCGCACAACGGTTTTTCAATGGTAGAGTGCGACGTTAACTTTACAAAAGACGGGTATGCAGTTCTTCTTCACGACGATACCGTAGACCGTACCTCAAACGGAAGCGGTAATGTTGGTGAAATGACACTCGCTGAGCTCAAAAGCCTTGATTTCGGCTCTTACAAATCGCCTCTTTATAAGGGTGTGCGGATTCCCACCTTTGAAGAATTTATATCTCTTTGCGTTGAGCTTGGCTTGCACCCATATATAGAAATCAAAAATACGGTAACCGAGGCTCAGGCAAAATCTCTTGTTGACACGGTAGCTAAATACGGAATGCTTGATAATTGCACGTGGATATCGTTTAGCAACGCATCATTGGCGGCTGTATTAAAGTATGATCGTACGGCAAGAGTAGGATACGTTACCTCCGGCATTGATACTAATGTTATATCTAACGCGCTTGCTCTCAGAACCGGTGAAAACGAGGTATTTATCGATACCTATTACAGTTACGTGAGCAAGGATAATACAAATTGTGACGCAAACGTTGAGCTTGTCAGAAATGCGGGACTCGGACTTGAGGTTTATACTGTGGATTATATGGATATAATCGCGAAAAAGCTTCATAGCTACGTAAGCGGTGTAACGAGTAATTATCTTATCGCGGGAGTCTATCTCGGATGATAGAAATAAACAATATAAAGTTTTTGATTTTATAGGTTGCGTTATTAAAGCGTAACCAAACCTAATACGGCAGAAGCGTTATTATATCACAGCGCCTCTGCCGTATTTTTTTGATTCACAAGATTTAGGTCTTGAAGCTTTGATTTTTGCTCGTTTTAATACGGAATTCCTAATAACTCAGACTCTTTTTATCTATTTGCTACAAAAAGAAATCACGTTTAATATTAAAATGCCTTCTCATTCACAAAAATATTTTTGTACTCACTTTTTCATTGACATTTCCCACAAAATGTAGTACAATGTATACGTTAATAAATATTTAAGGAGAGCAAAATGGATATTCTTGAAAAAAATAACCTTAAACGCATCGCCAATAACGTTCGAGTAAGCATTGTTGAATCTGTTTATTCGGCAGGCTGCGGCCACCCGGGCGGTTCGCTTTCGATTGCGGATATCATCACCTATCTTTACTTCAAGGAGCTTAACGTAGATCCCAAAAATCCCAAAATGGATGAAAGAGACAGATTCGTTCTTTCAAAGGGACATACCGCTCCTGCGCTTTACGCAGCGCTTGCGGAAAAGGGTTTCTTCGATAAGGAAGAGCTCAAGACGCTCCGTAAAACCGCTTCAAGACTTCAGGGGCACCCGGATATGAAGGGAATTCCCGGAGTAGATATGTCC
>SVUD01000003.1 GCA_015063445.1 Oscillospiraceae bacterium | reverse complement strand
ATCGTACGTTATGCCGAGGTCTCCTCTGACCTTATTCTTCTCTATATCGGCAGTGTTGATAGCTATTATTATCTCAGCCTCGTCCTTAAGCTCAATGAGCATTCTTATCTTACTGTCGGGCGCAAAGCCGGGCAAAACTCTCGACGCGTGAAAATCGTCAAAAAGCTTTCCTCCGAATTCAAGATAAAGCTTTCCTCCGAAGAGGTTGATTCTCTCCCTTATCTTCTCGGACTGGAGCTTTAGATATTTATCGTTATCAAAACCAAGCTTAAACATTTCGTTACCTTTCGTCATCTTAATGTGCGTACGCAAAAAAATACATAATCATTTTATCATAAAGAAAAGGACTTTTCAAGACGTTAGGTGAACAATTAAAGACTAAATTGTGACGAAAAAAACGCGCCTTTTTTAGTGTTTTTTCATAAATAGATAATTGTTCACCGAAAATACATTGTTTTTACCTATATTTCGTGGTAAAATATAAAGACAAAGCATTTTATCCATAGCCTAAAAAACTGCGTCTGCGATAAAGGGATGCGACAAGCCCGAGAAAGCTTTAGCGGACACAAAGCTTTCACCTTTGCCCAAAAAGAAGCAGCACGCTCACGTTACGGCTAAACAAAGGAGGATTTTTATGGATCAGAACGATTTTGAACAGCAGTATACATTTGACAGAGGTACTTATTATTCTACTCCAAGATGGAACGATTTTACTCTCGACGATGAAAGAAGAGCTAAAAAGCGTTTCTCTCGCTTCTTTCTTGCCGCTGTTATTTACACCTTGATCTCATACGCGGTGATATTCGCCGCTGATTTTATCGTGCTTTATTCTCTCGGTGAGGAAAAGGCTCTTGAAATTTTCAACAGCTGGTGGTATACGAACGTAAGAAGCTCCGTGGCTATGTACGCGATAGCTCTCCCCGTTTTGCTTCTTATGACTAAGGGAATGCGAAATACGGTACGCTCCAAATCAAAGATGAAATTTTCAGAGCTGGTTAAGATATTCCTCGTTGGCGAGGCTTTTATGATGGTCGGCAGCTATATAGGAAATTATCTTAATCTCTTCATTGGCGCGTTTATCGGTAAAACTCCCACTAATTCGGTTGACGAGCTTGTTTCGAATTCTAAATTATGGTTTATTCTTCTCGTGGTAGTGGTTATAGGCCCTATCGTTGAGGAGCTTATTTTCAGAAAGCTTCTTATGGATAAGCTCGGTATGTACGGCGACAGACTCGCTATATTTGTTTCGGCAATAGCCTTCGGTCTTTTCCACGCTAATTTTTATCAGCTGTTTTACGCTATGATGCTCGGAGCGGTTCTCGCTTATCTCTACTCGAAAACCTCGAATATATGGTATCCTATCGGGCTTCATATGGTGATAAACTTCTTGGGCTCTGCAATTCCAATGCTCATTATGGATAAAATCACAAGATTTGAAGAATTATCGAACGTTATTGCGGGAGGCGCGGAAATTACCGAGGAAATGATGACCGAGCTTTCGCAGCTTTCGGCGGTGGTCGGAACTTATTCTCTCGTTAACATTGGCATGCTCGTTGCGGGACTCGTTATATTCTTTAAAAACAGACGCCGCATTTTCGTCAGCGACAGATGCGAGATATGTATCCCGAAGGAGCGCCGCATGAAAGTTATCTTTGCCAACGTCGGCGTTATAGCATTTCTCGTGGTTACCGGCGCACTCACCGTTTTAAGTCTTTTCAACTAACGGCTTAAGAGCGTAAGACTAAAATTCCAGATCAAACTATATTCTTTTGATTACAACGGAAACGGACGGAATTTATGAAAAACGAAATTTACGAACCTCTATTGACTAAATACGCGGAGAGTATGGATAAAGAGACGCCGTGGAATATTTATCCGAGACCTCAGATGAAGCGCGACTCGTTTCTTTCTCTTAACGGCGAGTGGGATTTCAAGATAGAAAGAGGCGGCGCGGATACCCTATATAGCGGAAAGATACTCGTGCCATTTCCTCCCGAGAGCAAGCTTTCAGGCGTTGAGATGCGGATAGAAAAAAAAGACGTAATGATATATACACGCTCCTTTACATTACCCGAGGGATTTATAAAAAAGAGGGTAATTTTGCACTTTGGCGCGGTCGATCAGCTTGCACAGGTATATATAAACGGCAAGGAAGCGGGTACGCATATCGGTGGATACATTCCCTTCTCGTTTGATATAACTAAGCTTCTTCTTGACGGTGAAAACGAGATATGCGTTAAGGCTCGCGACGAGCTTTCAAAAGTCTTTACCTACGGAAAGCAAAAGAAGAACCGAGGCGGTATGTGGTATACCCCCGTCAGCGGAATATGGCAGACGGTATGGATTGAGAGCATACCTGACATGCACATTGAGTCGATAAAGATTGAACAAACATCGAAAAATGTAAAAATAAGTGTTAATTCCGAGGCAGAAATCAAGAGACTAACACTTTTGAGTGACGGAAGCGTTTACGAATTTTCCGGCGATTCTATAGTTATCGAGCCCGAAAGCAAGATTTTATGGACTCCCGAAAATCCTTATTTATACGAATTTTCCATTGAGACCGAGACGGATAAAATCGAAAGCTATTTTGCCCTTCGCTCACTTGATATCAAAGAAGCAAAAGGAAAGCGCCGCCTGTGTCTCAACGGTGAACCGTACTTCTTCTCGGGGCTTCTCGATCAAGGATACTTCCCCGACGGAATATTCTTACCTGCCACGCCCGAGGGGTATAGGGACGATATCCTTAACGCAAAGCGCCTCGGCTTCAATATGCTGCGCAAGCACATAAAGATAGAGCCTATGATTTTCTATTACCTTTGCGACAAGCTCGGTATGGCAGTTTTTCAGGATATGGTCAACAACTCGGGATACTCGTTTATTTTTGACACGGCTCTGCCGACGGTTGGCTTCAAGAAGGCTCGCTTCTCTTTAAGACACAAAAATAAAAAGAGCCGCGAGTTCTTCCTCTCGGAGATGAAAAAGACCGCAGAGCTGCTTTATAACACGCCATCCGTGTGCCTTTATACCATTTTCAACGAGGGCTGGGGACAGTTCCTGCCCGACAAGGCGTACAGGCTCTTAAAGGAAATAGACAGCACGAGATTTGTAGATTCCACTTCGGGCTGGTTTTACGCTACCGAGAGCGACGTTGATTCAAGGCATATATACTTCAAAGCTCCTAAGATATCGAAGCCTAACGGAAGGCCCTTCTTCTTAAGCGAATTTGGCGGCTTTTCGCTTCGTATTGACGGTCACCTTTTCGGCAAAAGGAATTACGGCTATTCTCTATACCGTGACAAAGAAAGCTTCACGGATGCGGTTTGTTCGCTTTATACGGATAGCACCGCTCCTCTTATCAAGGAGGGACTCTGTGCCACCGTCTACACTCAGCTCACGGACGTTGAGGACGAGACGAACGGTCTTATTACCTACGACAGAAGAGTTATAAAAATCGACTGTGACAAAATGAAGCAGGCGAACGATATTCTTTATAAGGAATTCGCAGACGCAACAAGAGATTTATCGGAATAGTTTTGATAAAATTTATTTTTCAAAGGCTTCGTCATTTTAGCGTAACCGAATAAAAACAAAAGGCGGTACTGTTACATACAGTGCCCCTTTTTATCATTATATACGTTTGTAACGTGAGTTACATTCTTTATTACAGTATTATTATCGTAGGCAAATTACACCCGCTCGACACTCGTTTTTGACCGCCTCTTTGCTTGGTTTTGATATCTTACGCCGAGTCTTTTATTTTTCCGCTTAGGTCTATTTCGCAAAGCTCAATCATAATATGATGTAAATGCATCTTTTGTGAAGGAGAACGAAATGAGCGAGAACAAAATTTATGAAACTATAGCAAAACGGTGCGGCGGTGACGTTTACGTCGGTGTCGTCGGACCTGTGAGGACCGGAAAATCCACGTTTATTCATCGCTTTATGGAGAGTGTCGTTTTGCCGAACATTCCCGACGAATACGAGCGTGAGCGCGCGCTCGACGAGATTCCGCAAAGCGGCTCGGGTAAAACTATTACGACAACCGAGCCGAAGTTTGTGCCCTGCGAGGCGGTGCGGGTAAATCTCGACGGAACGGATATCAATATCCGTATGATAGACTGCGTTGGCTATATGGTTGACGGAGCTATGGGCGCTATGGAGGAGGACGAATGGCGAATGGTGGTTACTCCCTGGTCTGAGGAGCCGATGCCCTTCGTAAAGGCGGCTGAAATGGGTACGGAGAAGGTCGTGCGTGAGCATTCTACTATTGCTATGCTCGTTACGACCGACGGAAGCATCACGGATATCCCGAGAGAGAGCTATATTGAGGCTGAGGAGCGTGTTGCCCGTGAACTTAAGGAAGCCGAGAAGCCTTTCGCTATCATTCTCAATTCAAGAGAACCAGAGAGCGAGGCGGCGCAAAGGCTGGCAATAGAGCTTGAAGAAAAATACGGCGCTCCCGTTGCGCTCGTTAACTGTACGAGGCTTAACGCAGACGACGTTGGAGCTATACTTGAGCTTGTCGTTGGCGAGTTTCCCGTAAGAGAGCTGCGCTTCTCTCTTCCCGACTGGACCTCTCTTCTTCCCACAGACCATGAGATAACACGAGGAATTTTCGATACCATTTCCACCTTTGCGGATTCGGTAAAGAAATTCAGCGACGTTAAGGCTTACACCGACGAGAACGGGAAAATCGCAAGAAAATCGCTCGACGCAGGCTCGGGAAAGGGTGAATTTTCCATTGAGCTTGGAAAGGACGAATACTACTCGGCTATGAGCGAGCTTTCGGGTGAGAGGCTCGACTCGGATAAGGCTCTTTTTGCCGCCGTTATCGAAATGGCAGAGGCTAAGCGTGAATACGAGAAGGTCAAGAGCGCTCTTCTTGACGTCAAAGAGCGTGGCTACGGCATCGTTATGCCAAACGCAGAGGAGCTTAAGCTCTCCGAGCCCGAGCTTATAAAGCAGAGCGGCGGATACGGAGTCAAGGTTTCTGCCGAGGCTGAATCAATACATATGATAAAGACGAAGATACGAGCCGACGTTTGCCCTACTTTCGCAAGCGCAGAGCAAAGCGAAGAGGTTATAAAGACCATGAACGCCGACTACGAGGAGGACCCAAAGCAGCTGCTTGAATCAAAGATGTTCGGCAGATCCCTTTACGAGCTTGTGAACGACGGTATGCACTCGAAGCTTATGCATATGTCCGATGAATCACGGGCGAAAATGAGCCAGACGCTTGAGAGGATTATTAACGAGGGCGCTTCGGGGCTGATTTGTATTTTACTGTAAGCGAATATTAAACCGCCTGCGGATTTTCGCAGGCGGTTTTTCTACATGATTTATTTACTCTATAATGCGCTTAATAAATATATTTTATCACTTATTGACAATTGCGGAAACAGGTGCTATAATAAGTGTGCGACGTAATTTAATAAATTTTGAACCAAGGGTGTACTATGCCGTTTTTAGTACTCCCACCTTTTTATATACTTGGTTCAAGATTTATGTGAAAATTGCGTCGCGGCAAGGTGAGAGACTTAATGGAGGTGCGCTCGCTTGGCGGGCGCATTTTTTTATTTTTAGGAGAACATTATGAAAAACAAAAAAATAGGTCGAGTTATTCTCTTATGCATCATTATCGGGTGCCTTGTGCTTACGCTTGGCGGGTGCATACTTATGGAGGATAAAGATAAGGTTGAACCACAGCATGAGCACGAGTACGGTGAATGGATGGATT
Organism: Oscillospiraceae bacterium; assembly: GCA_015063445.1. The sequence goes on along the minus strand of SVUD01000003.1, from coordinate 65,099 downwards.
ATACCGGCAACGGTAAAGTATATTGTGAAAGCAAACTATTTTACCGTATATGCAATGAGTGCTCCAACTTGGAATGGAAGCAAGGCGCTTACGAAAATCATAGGTTCGATACAGTTACCTTTCCTCCCACATGTAGTGACAAGGGATTTGACGAGAAAACCTGCTCTATCTGCGGTTTTGTTGAAAAGGCAAATGAAACGGACACGCTTGATCACACCTGGAAAACGGAATATTTATTTGACAACACGTACCATTGGTTCAAATGTAAATATTGTACTGCTATAGATTTCAATGAAGAACATAATTTAGGTAGTGATGGTACATGTACCGTTTGTGATACGCTTATACCAACAAAAGGATTAATTTATACGCTTTCTTTAGACGATACCTATGCTGTTACAGGATATGATGGCTCGGCAACATATATAAATATTCCAGATGAATACGAAGGTAAGCCTGTTACCAGAATTAGTTCTAATGCGTTCTATGATAAAAATAAAATTGTTTCTGTTGTAATTCCCGATAGCGTTACTTATATTGGTAATGATACGTTTCACGATTGCGATAGACTTACAAGCGTTACAATTGGTAATGGCGTTACTTCTATTGGTGATGATGCGTTTCTCGGTTGCGATAGACTTACAAGCGTTACAATTGGTAATGGCGTTACTTCTATTGGTGATTATGCGTTCGATTATTGCGAGAGTCTTACAAGCATAACAATTCCCGATAGCGTTACTTATATTGGTGAGTGGGCGTTCTATTGTTGCTATGAACTTGCAAGCGTTACAATTGGTAATGGTGTTACTTCTATCAGTAATAGTGCGTTCGCAGATTGCCATAATCTTACAAGTGTTACAATCGGTAATGGTGTTACTTCTATCGGTAATAGTGCGTTCGCAGATTGCCATAATCTTACAAGTGTTACAATCGGTAATGCTGTTACTTCTATTGATTATTATGCGTTTTGGAGTTGCGATAAGCTTACAACCGTATATTTCAAAGGTACGGCTGACGAATGGAATTCTATTAGAATGTATTCATATAACACCGCGTTAACCTCTGCCACACGGTATTACTACTCCGAAAAAGAGCCGAGCGAGGAGGGTAACTATTGGCATTATGACGGTGACGGAAATATAGTTATCTGGGGTTAAAATTCGTTGAGGTTAAAAAAATCAATTTTATATGAACATATTTTCACGGAGCTGCGTCATTTAGGCGCAACCAAATAAAAAACGGCAGAAGTACTGTGTAAAAGTCACGGTGCCTCTGCCGTGCTTTTATGAAAATTTAAAGTCTGTAAGGTGGAAAAACAATACAAAATTAAAAAAATATTAAGTTATCTTAATTTCTATTGAAAGTGGCGGAAAATCGGTGTAAAATATAGGTAAAGAACATAGGTATGCTAACGCATACTTGAAATAAATTGAGCTTTGGGAGGAGGAAAAGCGGTTATGGCATGTAAATATCCTATAATTTTGGTGCATGGGCTTATGGTAAGACATTTTAAGCGCTTCCGCGCTTTCGGTAAGATCGAGCATAAGCTGATTGACGAGGGGCACGACGTTTACGTTGCCACGCACGACGGCTTTGGCTCAATTGAAACCAATGCCGAGCAGCTGAGGGATTTTATCTCGGACATTATCGAAAAGACGGGCGCTGAAAAGGTTCACCTGATCGCTCACTCTAAGGGCGGGCTTGACCTCAAATATATGATTAAAGAGTACGCTATGGCTGAAAAAATCGCTACCTTCACTACCCTTTCAACACCGCACAAGGGTTCGGCTATCGCTTCACATATATGGCGGCTGCCTATGTGGATAAAAAAGATTATCGCTTTCTTTATCAATACGTTTTACAGAATTCTCGGCGACAAGCACCCGAACGCCTTGAAGGCTTGCGATCAGCTTCGCACGGCTGAGGTGGGCGCTGAGGAGCTTTTCGATCCCTTTGACTCCATATACTGCCAGAGCTATTCGGCAACGCTGAAGCGCAGCCGAGACTGCTTTATTATGGCTCTGCCGCACAAGATATATAAAAAATACGAGGACGTTGACAACGACGGTATGGTTTCGCACGAGTCCTCAAAATTCGGACATTACCGAGGCGAGATACTCGATATTTCTATCTCTCACGGGCAAATGGTGGATTTCGCTTCTAAAAAGCACCAGAAGGAAAAGATATACGAATTCTACCGCAATATGTGCCGTGAGCTTGAGGAGCTCGAAGCCCTACCTAAAGAATAGCAAAAAACAACTAAAAAAGACTGCGGAATTGATATTAAAATCGAATCGGCAGTCTTTTTTTCGTATGTAGCTTTACATCATAGATATTTCAAGCTCGAGCATAAAGTCTTCGACGTTCTCTTCCGAGTACTCTATTTCAGACGAGAAAAGCCTTACTATTTCAAAGAAGCGCTCTTCTGTGAGCTTCTCTTCCCTCTCGGCAAGATATTTCACGAGCTTTACGCACAGAACGGAAAATCCGAGAGAATACGAAAACGGAATTCTATCTTCATCACGGCTTGCGTAACGGAAGAGAAAATACTTAAAGAGATTTTCGTAATACTTATCGTATCCTTTGGGCGTGCGCTTCGGCGCTATGTTCTTTGATTTTTCAAGAAGGCTTTTCCACTCACCGTCAAGTATTTCAAGCGTGAGAAGATATTCTATCCACTTACTCTCGCTATAGGAGTATTCCGTGTCGATCTCGTATTTTCCTTCAATGCGCTTAAAGGCTTGGAAAAGCGATTCTTTTCTGTTTTCTATACAAGATATTACGCTATCACGCTCGGCTATGGCGTCAAAATCTGACGCTTTGGCGATACATTTCTCGTCGTTCTCGCCTATTTTAACAAGGCGGAAGCCATCATCCTCAGTAAGCGCAAGCCTTACCGCTTCCTCACAAGAAAGACCTATACCCATCTCAATTCTTCCGCCGACACGGTTGAAAAATCTCGGGTGAAGCCTACATATATCGCATAAATATTCTTCTCCAAGCTCTGTGATTATTTTGCAGAGCCCTTTTTCATCTAAATTCGGGCATCTGCCGTTTTTATCAAGGATGAAATGCCTTTTTTCGTCCGTGTTGTTTATCTTCGAAACAATGCTTTTTCCAAGCTCGGATTTAAGTGAGGCGTATTTTTCGTACGTTTTTCCGTCTATATCGATTTCCCAATCAACACAGCAGCTATGACGGCATTTATCCGCTATACATTTAAAGTCCTTACAGTACTTAGGCGCAAAAATTTCCATAGTTATCCTCCCATACGCTCAAAGCTCTTGCTTGAGGTTGTTAACGCTTTAATAAATTCCTGTGAATTGTAGTTATAATTAATTTCCCCATTCGTCCAGACACCCGAGCTGCCGCCGATTTCTGAAAGTCCGCTGCCTAAAAAGGCATTGTTTTCTATCATCTTCACGCTTTGCGAAAGAGTGAGCGAACGCAGTGAAACGAGATTTTTAAAGGCGCAGCCCGAGATAGCAGCGCAATTTACCGCCCCATCAAATGATACGCTCTCTATTTTCGGAGAAGTCAGGCTATCGGTCGATGCGAAAAGATAAGCAGGAACAGACCTTGCGTTTTCTCCCACCGTAACGGCGGCATTATCGCACGAATTAGCAAACGCATTCGTTCCCTCGCTTAAAGCGGCGCAGCTTTCGGCATCGAAAATTATTTTAGTTATTCCGCGGCATTCGGCAAAGGCGTATTTTCCTATTCCGCAGACTCCCTTTGAAACGGTCAGCGTCGTTATTGACGAATTGCCAAAGAGAGCATAATCTAACACCCTATAAGTATTTGCGTTATAGCTCTCGGGCAAAGTTACCTCGGGAGAATTTCCCGTATACGCAACGAGATATACGGCGCCCGATATTTCGCAAAAGACAAAGCCGTTCTGCTCTTCAAAAACGCTCTTTTCGGTCTCAGAGGTATGTACCGCCACGGCACACTCGGATATACCTCCGTTTGTGCTTGCGCCTGCTGTGAGCGTCAGATTTTGCGAGAGGTTATATATTTCAAGAAGCTTATGGCATTCCGAGAATGCGCCCTCCTTTATTTCGGTGAGTGTTTTTGGGAGCGTTATTCTCAAAAGCTCGGTACAGCCGGCAAATGCTCCGCTTTCTATTGCTACGACCGACTTTCCGTCTACCGTTTCGGGTATTTCGAGATATATTTCATTGCCGATATACTCGGTTATTACTATATTTCCGTCGGAATTTTCTTTGTATTTTAAGCCCGATGCTGTTACGCTGCTCTCTCCGTTATATCCGAAAACCACAGCACAGCCGCTCGGGTTGAATTCACTGCTCCACGAGGGAGGCGGCGACTCGGCTTCGAGCTTCAGCGTGAGAGACTCACAGCCGAGGAAGGCATTTTCGCCAATTTCCGCTACGCTCATGGGAATTATTATCTCCGTAAGAGCACTCGCTCCCGAAAACGCAGACGCTCCAATTTTGGTTACCGTTTCGGGAACGGTTATTTTAGTGAGATTTTCAGCGCCCGAAAATCCGCCGTGGGCTATCTCGGTTACGGCTCTGCCGTTATACTCCGATGGAATAACAACGCTATCGCTATACAAAAGGTCGCCTGCCGCTACGGCGTATGTTCCGTTCGGCAAGGGATAGTATTTAAGGGCATGGGCTACGCTCTCGGTAATTCTGCCTATGTTCACCCACGTTTCAGGCGACGACGTGTATTTAACGTAGAGATATCCGTCCTCTATCTTCATTTCGGCTATTCCGTTTCCGTCCTTGCCGTTCTCTCCGTTCTTTCCGTCGGCGCCATTCTTTCCGTCAGCGCCGTTTTTACCGTCGGTACCGGCAGCTTTGATTCCCGTATTAGTCTCGCCTATCCACCAATTTCCGTCGTATTCTATGCGAGGTGTGAGACCGTCGATACCGTTCGTACCGTCTTTTCCCGGCGCTCCGTTCTCACCGTTCTTTCCTATTGCCCGGACGCCCGTATTTTCTTCTCCGATCCACCAGTAACCATCTTCCTTGATAACTGGCGTTAAGCCGTTGACTCCGTTTGCTCCGTCTTTACCCGGGGCGCCGTTTGTTCCGTCACGCCCCGCTGCTTTTATGAGAGTGTCCTCATCGCCTATCCACCAGTTTCCGTTATCGCCTATTCTCGGGGATACGCCGTCTTTTCCGTTTATACCGTTAATTCCGTCCTTACCGGGCGCTCCCGCTTCTCCGTCTCTTCCGTCATTGCCGTCGGCTCCGTCCTTTCCGTCAAGACCGTTTCTTCCAATAGCTCGATAGCCCGTATCTCTCGCTCCTATCCACCAATTTCCGTTTGTGCCAACGTATGGAGTATAGCCGTCGTCACCACGCGCAATTACACCCGTATCGGTTGCGCCTACAAACCAATTTCCGTTTTCTCCCACGGTTATATTAAAGTCTTCGATAGAAAAGAGCTCTTCTTTGCCCGAGCTTTGAAAAAACTTATCTCCGAAAATCCAAAACCATAAAAACGAGAGCGCCGCAACAAACGCAATGAATGCAAATACGGTTGCCGTCGCTATCCAATATCTTTTTCGCATAAAAACCTCTCAATGTACAAAAATATTTACAAAAAGTATAGCACCTATGTCGAAAATTGTCAACACTGTGAAGGCTTGGAATTTTTTGCTGACCGAAAAACGTGTTATTTATACTGCTTTTTTCGGTAAATGAGCGTGTGCCCGAGTTTAAGGCTTTGGATTATGCGACGAGCCTTGACATCCACGCTGAGTACTTATAGGGAGATTTTTATGGATAATATTTTAAAGAACAATAAACGCTTATTAAAAAGAATAAAGAGCTTCGTTCTCGTTTTCTCGGGAACTTTTATTCTCGCGCTCGGAACAGCCGCCTTTCTTATTCCTTTTGAGCTGGTTGCGGGCGGAATTTCGGGGATCGCTATTGCGCTCTCGGAGCTAATAGACGGCTCGGCTTTTATAACCGAAGCAATAATTACAACGCTCACCTGGGGTACGTTTATTATGGGACTTTTGTTCATAGGTAAAAGCTTTGCTCTCAAGACGCTTCTTTCGACCGCTCTTTATCCTCTTTTTATAACGCTTATTATAGAATCCGGGATCGGAGATTATCTATCCGGAATTCTACCGAATAACTTTGGATACGTTACCGCCTCTCTTCTCGGCGGAGCGCTCGTTGGCATAGGGCTTGGGCTTTCATTTCTCGGCGGCGGCTCTACGGGCGGCGTGGATATTATAGCGCTCGTTATCAGCAAAAGAATCCCACGACTCAAAATTCCAAGGGTTATTCTCGCAATAGACTTTGCTATCATACTTTTCGGCGCTTTTGTAACGAGGGACATCAAGCTGACGCTTTTCGGTATTCTCTCGGCTGCCGCTGCCGCCTCGGTTATCGAGTTTATATTCGGGGAGAAAAAGGAAAAAACGAAAGTTAAATAAGTTGTATACTAAAATGTATTAAAATGTCAATTTAAAAACATTGACAATTCTAAAAAATAATGCTACAATATATGATGGTGAAAAATTATTCGAGGAAAGGTTCGGAGTTATGGCGAATAAAAGATTTCCAAGACTTCTCGGAAACAGAGAAACGGCGCTCCGTCTTTCCGAGGCAATACTTTCAGGCTCTTTGCCCCACGCTCTGCTTTTGGTCGGACCTAAGGGATCGGGTAAGCATACTCTCGCTTATGAGATAGCCGCTATGGCAAACTGCGAAAACAAGGACGGCGATTATCCTCTTCCCTGCGGAGTTTGCCCCTCGTGCAAACGAATTTACGCTCGTAATTTTCCCGACGTCAGCTATCTTGAGAGGGCGCACGGAAAGGCTACGATAGGCGTTGAGGAGCTTCGTGATTTCAGAGAGGATATGTTCCTTTCCTCTACCGAGTCGGAATTCAAGTTCTATATTATCGAGGACGGAGATCTTCTGACGCCCGCGGCGCAGAACGCTCTTCTAAAGGTTCTTGAGGAGCCTCCGAAAAACGTTCATATAATTATGCTCGTTTCAGAGGCGGACAAGCTTTTATCCACCATCAAAAGCAGAACCCAATACGTTCAGCTTGAGCTTTTCGATTACGACGAGCTTTTCGAGCACGTTACCTCGCTTTCGAGCACGGCTTACGAGCTTTCTATGACCTCGCCCGACAGACTTAAGGAGATTTTGCTATCCTCTCTCGGCGTTATAGGAAATGCTCTTCAAATGCTCGATACGGCAAAAATGGAGGCGCTTTCGGCAAAGCGTGAAATTATCGACGGTTTTATCAGCGCTATTCACAAAAAGACGCCATTCTCGAAAATCTATGCGGAGGTTATGGCTCTTCCCACAAAGCGAGATGAATTAAAATCGGTTTTCGAGGGAATAAGAAATGCCTTGCGTGATCTTATCGCGACGCACGTTGCGGACGGTATTGCGCCTACTTATTATCTCACTAAAAATCAAGCGGAAGAAATTGCCGCCGCTATAAATCTTAAAAGACTTATCAGGGTTTACGATATTATCGGCTCGGCTATCGACGATCTCGATAAAAACGCCGTTACCGCTTCTCTGCTCACAGACGTTGCGGTTAAGCTTAAAACCTGACGGAAGGATATATAAAGGATATATTAATGGAAAACAAACATAAGAATAAAGACTTTGGCGCTCAAAACGAGAATCAAAATAATAACAAAAACAAGAGTCCCGATTTCGCAAACAAAAATCCCAATAAATTCAAGAATAAAAGGGCTGAGTCTCAAAGCGAAAATCAAAATAATGATACCGAGGCGCAAGGCGAAAGCTCCAACGCAAAAGTGGAAATAGTCGGAATAAGCTTCCGTGAGGCAGGAAAAATATATTATTTCGCTCCTCTTAAATATAAGTTCAGCGAGGGCGATAAGGTTATCGTTGACACTGCAAGGGGAACGGAAATGGGAACGGTCAAGATTCCTAACAAGGTGGTTCCCGCAACCGAGATAGTTTCTCCCCTTAAGGCAGTTACAAGACCTGCTACGAAGGAGGACATCGAAAAGGACGCTAAAAACCATGAGCTCGAATTTGAGGCCGCTCTCATCTGCAAGAAAAAAATTGCCGCGCACAAGCTCGGTATGCGTCTTGTCGGCGTTGAATATACCTTTGACAACTCTAAGCTCATCTTCTATTTCACGTGCGAATCACGCGTTGACTTCAGAGAGCTTGTTAAGGACCTCGCTTCCACCTTCAAAACAAGAATCGAGCTTCGCCAGATAGGAATAAGAGACGCCGCAAAGCTCATGGGCGGTATCGGCGTTTGCGGCAGGAAATACTGCTGCGCAGGCTTCCTTTCCGACTTCGTTCAAGTTACCATAAAAATGGCTAAGGAGCAGAACTTCTCCTTGAACTCCGCTAAGGTTTCGGGCGCTTGCGGCAGACTTATGTGCTGTCTTAGATACGAGCATGAGGTTTACGAGGACGCTATTCGCGTTACTCCTCCCGTTAACTCAGTGGTTCTCACCTCCGACGGTGAGGGCGTTGTAATCGAGACGAAGCCTCTTGCTTCCGAAATAAGAGTTAAGCTCACCGAAAAGGAAAAGGAAACCGTTAAGCTTTACAAGGTTTCCGACGTTAAAATACTTAGAACTCCCAAAAAGAGTAAAAATCAGCCCGAGGATGATGAGGGTGACGTAATAATTGAGGAATAATTTCCATATATTGACATATATGCATATTCTTTTTGTCCGAGAAATCAGATTTTTTTCAAAAGCTCTTGATTTTTCGAGAAAATATGATAGAATATATGTAGCCAATACAAACTATATGGAGGTATTAAACTATGGCATACAAGATTTCTGATGAGTGTATCGCTTGCGGCGCTTGCGCTGACGCATGCCCTACCGGTTGCATTTCCGAGGGTGACGGCAAGTACGTTATCAACGCTGATGAGTGCGTAAGCTGCGGTTCTTGCGCTGACGTTTGCCCCGTTAACGCTCCTGCAGAAGAGTAATTTACATTCTCTTTACTTACTTATGAGGCTGTCTCAAATGCATTTTGAGGCGGCCTCTTTTTTAAACGTTTTTTGGCTTATTTTTATTAATTACCCGGGGAATAATTATGACTGAACTTTTTGAAGGCGAAAGAATAGACGAGGTCAATGATAAGCTGAGGCTTATACAGAAGCCAGAGGGACTTACCTTCGGCACTGACGCTCTGCTTCTCGCAGGATACGTGAGCGGAAAAAATCCCTTAGGTCTTGAGCTTGGCGCGGGAAGCGGAATTATTTCGTTTCTCCTTCTCACAAGAGGAAAGATAAACGAGGCTCTTGCTCTTGAGGTGCAAGAGGATTACGCTCGTCTTACCGAGCGCAATACGGAGCTTAACGGTCTTTCCGACCGTATGAAGACCGTTCATATTGACCTGCGTGAATTTAAGGTTGAGGAAAGCTTTGACATAGCTTATACCAATCCGCCTTATATGACCGTCGGCTCGGGGCAGGCAAACGCCTTCTCGGGTAAAAATCTCGCTCGTCACGAGGTTATGGGCGATATCATGGACTTCTGCAGATGCGCAGCATCCTCTCTCAAATACGGCGGAAAATTTGCCGTCGTGTACCGTCCCGATAGGCTTACCGACCTTCTCTCTGCCATGGCGGAAAGCAAGCTTGAGGCAAAGCGCATGACATTCGTGCATGCGGATACCGATTCCGAGCCTTCCATGGTGCTTATTGAGGCTAAAAAGGGTGGAAAATGCGGTCTTAAGCTTACAGCTCCCCTTATCATATACCGTGACAAAGAGCATAAAAAATATTCATCCGATATGGATTATATAATGGAACACGGCAGCTTTCCCGAAAAATTTTTAAGGAGATAGTTATGAGCGAAAAGAACAAAACCGAAAAAAGCACTATATATCTCGTGGCAACTCCTATAGGAAACCTCGCAGACGTGACGGAGAGGGCGAAAAAGGTTCTTTCCGAGGTCGATTTTATCGGCGCTGAGGATACGAGAAATTCCCTAAAGCTTCTCACCTGTCTCGGAATAAAAAAAGAACTCGTGAGCTATCACGAGCATAACAAAAAGGCAAGCGGAGAAAGAATTATCGAAAGAGTGCTTCTCGGTGAATCCTGCGCTATAATCACGGATGCGGGAATGCCCGCTATCAGCGATCCCGGTGAGGATATAGTCAGACTTGCCGCCGCTGCGGGAATCAGAGTTTCGGTTATCCCCGGCGCTTGCGCCGCCGTTTCCGCGCTCTCTCTTTCGGGACTCGCTACGGGAAGGTTTGCCTTTGAGGGATTCCTTTCGCCTAACAAAAAGGAGCGTGAGGAACGCCTTTCGGAGATAAAAAACGAAAGACGCACTATGATAATTTACGAGGCTCCGCACAAGCTTAAAAATACCATTTCCGACCTTGCCTCCACCTTTGGCGACGAAAGAAAAATTTCGCTCTGCCGTGAGCTTACAAAGCTTAACGAGGAGGTTGTGAGAACTACGCTCGGCGAGGCAAAGAAATACTACGAAAGTAACGAGCCGAGAGGCGAATACGTTCTTATTCTCGAGGGCGCTAACGAAGCGGGTGTTTCTCTTTCGGGTGACAATCCCCTACTCTCCCTCTCTCCCGAGGAACACGTTAAGCACTACGAAAACGAGGGCTTAAAAAGAATGGACGCAATCAAGGCAGCAGCCAAGGACAGAGGTATGGCAAAATCCGATTTGTACAAGATTTTGAATACTTAAGTTGACATTTTAAGGCATAATATGTGTTTTAAAAATCTTATGTGTATAGTTTTAGAAATTGAAAATAAAAGACAGAAGCCTTCGGGAGCGGTTAGATTCCCCTTGACTTCTGTCTTTTTTATCGCATTTTTTACAGCATGCAATTATAATATTTCTTCATCTGTGTCGATAACGTTAAAAATCGCCTTTTTCTTTCTTTTAGCATACCTATAAGTATTATATGCGCCGCCCCAATCTCTTTTAATCGCACATACGACCAAATCAGATTTTTCTATCATCCATTTATTTCGATAAACGATTGCATATCTTAAAGGTCTATGCTCTATTTCCGGATAAATTATATAGTCATATTTTCCTTTTATCTCTTTCAGGTGATTTTTTTGGTATTCAGGAGTAATGTACGGAGTCACAAACACCAAAGAAATATTAGGATGACATTTCTGGTATTTTTTGCAACAGCTATAAGCGAAGTCATCAAAATTACCATATCCACCTAAATATATTTCTGCAGGCTTATCTCCTATGTTTTTCATAAGTATATCCGTTATTTTATTTTCATACTCTTCATCTTTTTGAAAATTTGAATGTCCGCAAAAAGTCACAATCATACCTTTTCCTCACACTATATGTAGGTTTACCTTCATAGTATATCATATATTTACACATAAATCAATAACTATATGTAGGTACACCTTCTTATATTTTTGGAAAATAATTGCTACAATATATATGTAGGTAAAACTACAGAATTGTAATCGTTCCGCATAGGAGGTGTTTTGGTGACTGTTAATGATGCTGTCGCAACTCGAATTTTAAGTCTGTTGCGTGAAAAGGGCATATCACAATATCGCTTGGAGCAAGAATCCGGAATTCAGCACGGAAGTATGCAATGTATAATGAACGGACGAAATAAAACGGTCACTTTGAGTACTGTAATTTTGCTTGCCAAAGGATTTAATATGACTCTTACAGAATTTTTACAAGACGAAATTTTCAACTCAGAAGATTTGGAGATAGAGCAATAAAAGACAGAAGTGTTCGGGAGCGAATTTAGTTCCCTATAGCTTCTGTCTTTTGTTTGTTTAATTTAAAACTTGCTACGTGATATTATCGACAATGTGTTAAACTCAATGCTCAAAATCAGGGATAAAGCTTTCGGAGGCGGCTTCACGCTCTTGGGTGAAGGCACGGGTTATACCGAGCTTTTCGGCATAAGAGACAAGCTCGTCGTACTCTGCCACACTCACTCTTCGGTTAAGGGGCGACGGTAGATCGGGCGAGGGGGTATACTGACTCATAAGGCTTATATAGATTTTGTCGCCGTAGGTTTCGTATAGATATTTGAGGTTTAGCTTTGCTTCTGCTACGTGTCCGGGGAGCAGAAGAATACGGACTATAACGCCTCTTTGCATTACTCCCTCACCGTCTATGACGGGCTCACCTGCGATTTTCACCATTTTTGCAATAGCTCTGCGTGAGACCTCGGGTAGATTTTCAGCGCTTGAATACTCCTTTGCCGTTTTGGGCTTGTAGTACTTTAAATCGGGAAGCCAAACGTCAACGGTTTCTCTTAAAAGCTCTATGGTTTCTTCGGTTTCATAACTACCCGTGTTATAAACTATCGGGATTCTTAAGCCTTTTTCACGAGAGAGGCTGACCGCTGAAATTATCGACGGCACGTAGTGAGTCGGGGTGACGAGGTTTATATTGTGCGCTCCTTTTTTCTCGAGGGCAAGAAATATTTCCGACAGCTCGGCTACGGTTTTCGGCGAGCCGCATTTACCGCGTGATATTTTTCTGTTCTGACAGTATATGCAACCGAGCGAGCAGCCCGAAAAGAACACCGTTCCCGAGCCGCGCTTGGCGGTTATCGGCGGCTCTTCCCACATATGAAGGTCTGCTCTTGCGATATATACCGTGTCACTCATTTTGCAAAATCCAAGCTCGCCTCCGCTTCGGTCAACACCGCATTTGCGAGAGCAAAGCTCACATTTTTTATATAGCTTCTCGTTCATTTATAAATTCTCTTCCATTGTTATTATTGAATGCGCAAACGACGTGATCAGATAGTAGAGACAATGAGATTTGACATACCTGAATCATTATTGAAGCGCTATGCTCATTACTATATTGACAAGTCGCTGAAAATATGATAAAATCTATAGCGTAAATAAAGACAACTCATTTTCGGAGGTGCTTATGCAAGGAAAAAGAGAAGATTACATAAACTGGGACGATTATTTTATGGGGGTTGCGCTCCTTGCGGCTCAACGCTCGAAGGATCCCAGCACTCAGGTTGGCGCCTGTATCGTTGACGAAACGAACAGAATTCTTTCTACCGGATATAACGGCTTCCCCAAAGGTTGCTCGGATGATGATTTTCCCTGGAACAGAAACGAAGCCGAGGGAGAAACGAAGTACCCCTTCGTCGTTCACGCTGAGCTGAACGCAATTCTCAATAACCGTGGAAAATCGCTTGCCGATTCTAAGATCTACGTGGCGCTCTTTCCTTGCCACGAATGCGCTAAGGCAATCATTCAGGCAGGTATAACCGAGGTTATTTACCTTTCGGATAAGTATAAGGATACCGTATCCGACGCCAATTCAAGACGTATGCTTGAAACCGCCGGCGTCAAGCTTACGAAGCTTAAGCCCACAAAGAAGAGTATCCTTTTGAATTTTGAAATTAAATGATTTACACATTTTTTAAAAAGCGAGGATTTGAATAAAATCTTCGCTTTTTTGTTAGTTAATTTTTATAGCGCCGACTATCAAAACTCAAAATATTTTTTTATTTCAAGCAGCGACGTTTTATAGCTTCCGCTTGCCATAGGCGCTTTACCGCCGCCTCTGCCCGAAAGGGCGGCATTGGCGTCCTTTACGATGCTTTGAAAATCGGGGCATTCACTATAGAGAATATACTTAAAATCTCCCTCTTGTCCGCTAAGACAAACGAGCGTCCCCTTTACCTTTTGCGATGCGCTATTCACGAAGGCTCGCATTGCCTCGGTATCGAACGAGGGGTAGTAAAATACCGCATTTCCCTCGCTGCCACGGAAGGATGCCGCAAGACTTTCAGCCATTTCTCTTCCCATAGCCGAGAGCTTTGAATCAAGCTCACATTTTGCCGAAAGAAGCTTCTCAACCTCTGCGGCAATATCGGTGACGGGAGCTGAAAGCATAACCGAAACAGCGCTCGCTTCGGCGGTTATTTTCGCTATATAGTCATACGCTCTTTTTCCCGCTAACATACGGATTCGAGAGCCTTCCTTACGCTTTATGGCATCGACAAATTTTACAAGTCCGACCTCGCCCGTATACGCCACGTGCGGAGCGCAGCAGGCGCACGAATCTACGTCGCCTATATCAACTATTCTTACGTTCTCGGTAAGGTCAAGCTTTGAGCGATAATCGAGATTTTTAAGCTCCTCGGTCGAAGGGAAAGAGGTCTCTATCCTTATATTGCGGAAAACCGCAAGATTGACGAGTCTTTCAACCTCCGCGAGCTGCTCACGTGTTACCTGACGTGAGGTATCAAGAGTTACGTCAACCGCTCCGAGATGAAAGCCCGTATTCTCTATTCCGTAGAGCTTATGGAAGAATCCTGATATCATATGCTCGGCAGTGTGCTGTTGCATTTTATCGAATCTTTCCTCAAAATCAATAGCACAATGCACTGTTTTGTTTACATTTATGGGTTCTTTGGTGTAGTGATGAATAATTTCATCTTTTTCACGAACGTCAAAAACATATACGCCATCGATATATCCTTTATCGGAATACTGACCTCCCTCTTCGGGGAAAAACGCGGTTTTATCAAGAACTGTATCGAAGCCCTCCTTACACTCCTCGCAAGAAAGCACGAGTGAATCAAACTCCTTTATATACGCATCTTTATAGTAAAGCTTCTCGGTTATGTTCATCGCTTTTTCCTCTTTTCATAGTATTCGGGCACAAACAAGCTCCAAGGATATTCTTCTATATCGGGTAGCGCATTTACGCTTATTTTCTTGCCGAACAAATCAAACGACAATTCGTTTGAAAACAGACACGGGGTACGCCTTTTTGCATCACGGCTACCGTATTTCTTGTCTCCGACGAGAGAATTGCCTCGTGATGAAAGTTGCGCTCTTATCTGGTGAAATCTACCCGTATCAAGAGTTACCTCAACAAGACTTTTCTCGTCCTCAAACGCCAGCCGTAAGAGCGAAAGCCTTGCTTCCTTTGCGCCGCGACGCGCGGTCTTTACAACGTACGCCTTACTCGTTGCCGAATCCTTATAAAGAAAATCGATATACGTTCCCTCTTCGGCGTTTCCATGGCATACCGCAAGATATTTTTTTGTGAGTCTGCCACTTGCCACTATTTCGGAAAGCGCTGCCGCGCTTTTTTTATTTCTCGCAAACGCGATAAGTCCTCCGACGTTTCTATCGAGTCTGTGAACGAGCCAGAGGTCGCTTTTTTCTGACAGTTCCGAAAGCGCATTTCCCGTGGCGGTCATAGCGTCTAAATCCCCCGTAGGATCGGACTGCGAAGGCATTCCGACAGGCTTGATTATGATTACGACGTTTTCGTCTTTGTATATTATTTCGGGGTTCATTTACTTTCCCTCTCTTAAAAATTCGGCAGCTCACGGATTTTGAACTGCCGAATTTGTTTTTTTCTTTCTATCTCTGCCTGATGCGGCAGAGCTTTTCGCCAAACGAGGCTTTACAAAGCGCCTCATTTTTTCGCGGGATTTTTCATGTCTAAAAGTCTTACAGCCACAGGAGCAAGCACAACGTTGAACAAAAGCTCGAATACAAAATTAAATCCTACGAGGAAAACGATCATATAAACGCCCGCGGAAACACCTTCGCCTATTGCCCATTCCTTGACAACGTCAAAGAAGAACAATCTTGAACCTATAAGGAAAATTCCTGTATTAACAATCGGGCATACTACAGCCGCCGTCATAACGGCTGCAAATCTATTGATTTTTTTGACGAGGTCATAAGCGATTCCCGCCGCAAGACCTGCAAGAGTTCCCTTTAAAATAACGGTTACTATCGTACCCGGGATGTTAAGGCTCAAGAAAAATGCCGCATCACCTGTAACAAACACCGCAATTGAGAATACAAAGCCGAGCCACGCACCCGCCCATTTACCGCAAAGCGCCGCTCCTATAACGATAGGAACGAGAACAAGCGACACGGAAAACATTCCAAAACGGATAAATCCGCCCACGTTCTGTAAAACAAAAACAATCGCCGTAAACAATGCGATGTATGTAATTTTAGTTACGTCTAAACTTTTTTTAGTCATATTACACCTCTCGCTTATTTGAGTACACATATTGTAGCACAATATGATCGCTTTTTCAAGTGCTAACGATGTTTTTTTGAGGTTATAAGTGGATTTTTTAGCTGTTTTTCGTTTTTTTAACATAAAATGTTAATTTTCATTTAGCAAAACTCGGGAAATCAGTAGGCTGCAAAACAGTAACGCAATCTTTCACTTGACTAAATAGCAATAAAAAAGCGCCCGAGCTTTATCGTCAGCAAAAACTTCACAGACAGAGAAATCGGCTCGGGAGCTTTAGGATTGCTTTTGATTTTCGGTTAAAATATGCGCCGTCACGCTTTATCCTTGGCGAAGCATATTTTCATTCACGACTCACGCTTGATTATGCGTATATTTCGCTCATATTTTACGCTTTACGGTACGTACACGCTTTGCGCTGCCGCCCGTGAGCGCTATCATTTTAACAGCCGGGAGACTGAATGAATTGGCTAAAATAGTTATTGGCTTATCTATAACGCCTCGGGCAAGTATTTTTACGTATCTCGCATCCGAGGGAATAAGTCCTTTTCTTTTGAAATCGTTGATACTGACCGTTTCACCAGCGGAAAAGCTCTCGGATATCGTATCAAGATTTAAGATACATCTGCGCTTTCCCTCGGTTTCAACTACCGTCACATCCTCAGCTATAAGGCTTTTTGCAACCTGGTCTGATATAAGATTATTCGCATAGCTTTCGTCTACCGCAAGAAGCGTTTCTAACGGCGGGTCAAGCGGAAATTCCTTTTTGCCGTTTTCGGCTTTTTCGTTCTCGCTTTTCGCGTTCGATAGATCCTTGGAAATCGGCTTTGAGGTTTTTTTCGGAGACATTATAGGATTCGAGAGCTTTTCTGCAGCATTAAATTTTGTGACGGTCGAATTGTTTTGCTTTAATGATGAGTCGGAAAAAGGCTTTGAATTATGAGGCTCATTTGAATTTTTTGGATTCGTTGACGTGCCATACCTTTCCTTTTTCCAGAAAACTATATAGAGCCCGAGCGTTGCAAGAAGTATAACAATACCTAAGAGGAACATTAACAATACGTAGAATGCTCCGTTTTTTTCTTCTCTCGGTATGACGGTAAGCTCGTAGTTCGGATTGTTAATTCTCAAAAACACCTTGCCGTCAGATTCATAATACTCCTCGTAAAGCTCATCACCATCGAATATTATGCCGTAAAGCAATTTATAGCTCGAGCCGTTTTTATTTACCTCAAGAGTTATGGGCGCTTTATTTATAAGAAGAGTAAGAGTCGATATTCCTCCCCTGAACTCATAATTATCACTATCCGTTAAAGCGAAATGAACGGCATATTCACCTGCGTCTTTCGCTCCCGAAAAGTCGTGAATAAACAAAGGTGAGAGCAATTCGCTTGGAAATATTACTTTTCCATTGTAGGTAATGGGGGCAAGTGTCGGCAGGTCTACAACGCTCTTTTTTACGCTGATTGCAAGCTCTCGGCAGAAGCCGTACGCTGAAATTTTAAGCACTCTGTCCCCTGCCTTTAAAAGTTCTCCGTTTTCGTATTCAACGCTAAGCTCGTCTTTTGAAAGAGGCGTCGTTGAGCCATTGTTATTAAGAAGGTATACGCTGACGCTATGGTCCGAAAGACGCTTCATCGCGACGAGCTCCTCTAAGAATTCTACGCAAAGCTCGACAGGAAGAATTTCAAGAACCGAAAAGCTTACGGGCGCTGACTTTAACGAGTGATAATTTTTGCTTTCCTCCACCTCGGCAATAACGTAATACGTACCGACGGGAAGCGGGAAGGTTACGGATTCGGCAAGTTCTTTATCCTTATAGAAGCTATATTTGACCTCTCCCGAAAACGCTTTTGCAAAGGCAGAAAGCTCATCTCCCTCATAGATATCGGTTGCTGAAAGTTCTGTTGTAAATAGGTTATTTGCCTTAAGAATAGTGAAACCGATTTTGTTATTCGATATTTTATAATCCGAATTTTCCGATATTGCAAAAGCGGTGTAATCCCCTGCATCAACGCCGCTTCCTGTGACCTTTACTTTACATTCTGCGCTTCTTGCCGTAGGGATTTGCTGAGAAGCATTATACACGAAGCTTAAATTTTCCCACTCCACTTCGATAAATTTCGGTGTTATTTCAACAAAAGCGGTAAGCGATGAGGGGGTGTTATAATTCTTGCTTTCGGAGTCAAAAATCACCGTTACCTTTTGTCGACCCTCAGCCACGTGAGTAACGCCCCTTGAGAAGCTATACGTAAGAACGATTCCGTCATAGCCCACGGGAGCGTTGCCGCTGACACGCGGGTAGTGCTCCAAGCCGTCAAAGACATATTCAGCATCGAAAAACGCAAAGTCTGAAAATACGTAATCCGCCTTATTTATTTTCCATTCGTGCGTGAGTGCTGCGGGGGTATTGTAGTTTTTCTCGTCGTAGGTTATAGCCGCCTCAGCGGTATAGCTGCCCGCATCGGTGAAGCTTGCGTTCGCATAGCCGACAAGAGTTATTCCATCGGGCAATCCCATGATTGTAACTGTATGAGGCGTGCCGTCGTAGGTGAAGTCTTTTTCCGACCAGTAGATGCCCGACAGGTCAAAATCCGCTTTCAGTATTTTAAATTCTACGCTCGTGTTCGTGAGAGTATAGTTTGAGTCGGAGAGAGTAGCGTAGGCGATATATTCGCCTGCATCGGTTGCCGCGCCGCTAAGGGTTATCTTAATCGGTACGCCTTGCGCTCCTATTACCGTCGCGTTTGGTATCTTCGGCGAGCCATCGTATATAAATTCGGTATCGGAATATACTACGGGGAGCGAGAGCGGATTAATTTTAAGTGTTTTTGTGACTGCGCTCGGCAATTTATAATTTATACTCTCGGTGGTAAAGCTCAGAGTTACAGAATATTCTCCGACGTCTATACCGCCGCCGCTGACCTTACATAAAAGCGGTATACCATCCTTTCCGACTACAGTCGCATTCACCGGAGCGGTATGTCTTTGTCCGTTATAAACAACCTCGGTATCCTCAAAAACTATGTCAGAGAGATCATATTCGGCAGGGTGAACGGTTACGGGTATCGGAACTGAGCAATCACCGTAGCTTACCGATACGGAGCTATCCGTAACGAGCAAGCAGATACCGTTTTTATACTCGATTTTAAGCTTTGTTATATCTATTTTCTCGCTTCTGCCGCTGTTATACGAGGCTGTGAATTCAGCGCCGCTAATATCAAGCTTCTCGAATGCTATATACTCGCTTTTTGTCGGGTACTTATTCACTTTTATGCCCGTGCAGCGCTCCTCATATACAGTAAATTCTATAGCCTCCGATATGATGCCGCTATAATTTTTTGTCTCCTCGGCTCGAATACGGATATAGTATTTTCCAGCACTTAACGGCACATTGGCGCTCCAGCTTTCAGCGTTCGCGGAATACTCGGCGATACCATCGCCAAATTTTAATTTATAAACCGCTTTGGGCGTTTGTCCCTCGTATACATTTTCACATCTTGGGGAGTTGATAAAGCAATTTTCCGCCTTTAAAATTTCAAAGCTTACCGTAGTACTCTCCCCCTCCGTATCGCTCCATTCGGAGTTTTGCGGATCTGACAGAGTAAGAGTTAGCGAATAGCTTCCCACATCGATAAACGATACTGAGGATGAGGTATAAAACGGACTCTCCGGAATAGCGGCAAAGAGCGGATATCCCGTATATATCATAGGTTCGATTACAGGTTTTTTAATCACCGTTTTGTTGACAAACACCTGCACACGCGGGGTATCTATAGAAACAAAATCACCCTCATATGTGAATGTTAGTTTACAAAAATAGACACCCGAGTCTCCAACGCTTGAAATTTCTATATTTGGAGAGCTATTCTGAATCGCTACCGAATTTTTATACCAAACAAAACTGAACTGACCTTTATCGGAGAGAGGGTGATAGAGATAATCAAAGCCAAGCAGCCGCCTCTTTCCGTCATAGGTAAACTCCAACGAGGATATGGAGAACTCGGGAGCGGTAAGCTCAAACGCGGCGTAAAGAGACATATCCGCCGATACACTTTCTCCAAAAACACAGGGCACTGAAAAGGCAGTATCCTTATACCAGCCTATGAAGGTATAACCCGTTTTTTCGACCTGCTTCGGCACTTCAAGCGATTCTCCGAAAAGGAAGCTTTCAGTTTTATAAAGAGCGGTTCCCGTATAAAACTTCACAGTATACGGAAGATAGACGGCAAGAATGTTTTTCTCCTCGGTGTATCGGGATTCGGCAAAAAACTCAAGCGGTATTTCTTCTCCGCCGACATCGTAAAGGGTCATACCTTGCGCGGTATCGGAATTGGCATTATGAGCTACGACGGTAAAGCTGCCGCGCTCAAAGCTCTGCTTATACATAACGCGAAGCTTTTCCGCTCTGCTGTTTTCTTCACTGCCTAAAAATGATATAGGACGGTCGGTCGTTATATCAAAATTAAGTCCCGAAATCAGCGTAGCCTCCGAGACGGTAAGACTTCCCTTATTCTCTATTGCCGCGCCATACTCGTTCTTAACCTCCCCCGAAAGCAGCTCAACACTTCCCATTTGCGAAAATATCGCTCCGCCGCGAGCGCTTGACGATATTTCAAGACCCGATAAAACGAAGCGTGCCGAAGAATGAAAATCAAGAATAACCGCCGACGAGCCGCTTGATTCGATACTGCCGGATTTGGCGTAGGTGGTACCTGACTTCACCCTTAACGACGAATTCTCACCGCGGAATGAGAAGCCCACAAGACTGATGCTCGCACCGCTAAGATTAAGATACGCGTCACTCAGGCTTAAAGATCCCGAAAGCGTAACACTTTTGGTTAAATTCAAGGTTTCGCTGCTCTCGATACCCGAGAACTCTATCAAGGCACCGTCACTCTCAATTTTTTCTATTAGCGGCGAAAGACTTATATCAAATAACGTTTCACTTCCGCACGTTGCCTCGTATCCTTCGCCCTCAGCCGTGACTATGTAGGACTTTTCGGATGAGCTTGAAAGAAGAGAGAATCTTGTCTCGGGCGTACTTCCCTCCTCACGCTTTTCTTCTTTGCTAAACTCGGATACGTTCTCTTCATCAATATAAAAAACATTTTCTGCTCTTTTTTCGTTTTTCACAATGGTTTCGGCAAACGAAAAAACGAACAGTATAAAAAGAAAAGAAATGATAAAGAGGGCGGTTTTAGTTTTAAATTTCATTTTAAAGCTCCTTTGTTTTCCATATTTTTACATTTGATTATATCACCGAAGAGCCTGATTTTACAAGAAATGCGGCGCTAAATCTTTCGCACTTTTCGACAAATAAAAAAAGCTTTTTGGTTTTTTGTTCAAAAAAGCTATCACACTTAGTCGAAAGAGAAAAACAAATGCCCTTATTCCCCGACATATTAACGGAATATTTCATCATAAGGTTTCTTTATCCTTTGTGTACCAACAATTTGCACCGTAACGGTACTTCTTTGTTTTGTAATATTTTTTTACGTGCTTTTTCGATAATTTTGCTTTTTTTATTACATTTTAAGCCGCTCTTTAACACTTTTTAAAAAAATTAAAAATTAAAGTTTGTATTTTTTTAAAGCAACGGTTGATTTTCTTTTAATAAAGTGTTATAATATTTTATTATATTTATTTCATTTGGATTTATTTATCACTTTTTTGAGGTAAAGCGTATGATAAACGAAAAAATGAGGCTTCTCGGTACGAACCGTTCAACTATCAGAGAGCTTTTCGAATACGGCAAAAAAATGAAGCGTGAGCTTGGCGAGGATGCCGTTTTTGACTATTCGCTCGGAAACCCGAGCGTAGAGCCGCCCTTCGAGGTGAACGACACTCTTATAAGTCTTGCCAAGGATATACCTTCAACCGAGCTTCACGGATATACCTCCGCAGAGGGTGATATTACGGTAAGACGTAAAATCGCGGAGCATATAGAAAGCAGCTTTGACGTGAAGATAGACCCGAGTCTCATTTACATGACCGCCGGAGCCGCAGCGGCTCTTACGTCCGTTTTATCCGCAGTTACGACCCCGGGGGAAAGCGTTATCGTGATTTCTCCGTTCTTTCCCGAGTACAAGGTTTTTGTTGAAGCTACGGGCGCTGCCTTAAAAACTGTCAAGGCAAGAGAGGGTGATTTCGGACTTGATATCGGTGCTATAAAGGAGGCGCTTGATGAAACCGTTGCCGCAATTATCATTAATTCCCCGAACAACCCCACGGGTGCGGTTTATTCAAAGGCTGATATTAAGGCACTGGCGGATCTTCTTGAAAAGAGAAGCAAAAAATACGGAAAGCCGATTTATATAATTGCCGACGAGCCGTACAGAGAACTAGTTTATGACGGAATAAAAGTTCCGTTTATACCGAAGTACTACGCTAATACGATTATTTGCTATTCATTCAGCAAATCGCTTTCAATTCCCGGCGAGAGAATCGGCTACGCTCTCGTTTCTCCCACCGCTGACGATAAAGAAGCAGTTTTCCGCGCGATTGCCGGTGCAGGCCGCTCTCTCGGATACGTTTGCGCTCCGAGCATTTTCCAAAGACTTGCTGCTCTCACGCTCGGCAAAACTTCCGACCTTACGGTTTATGAGGAAAATCGAAGAATGCTTTACGAGGCTCTTATCTCTTACGGCTACGAGGTCGTTTATCCCTCGGGAGCGTTCTATCTTTTCGTAAAATCACCTATACCGAGCGCTAAGGATTTCTCGGATATAGCAAAAAAATACGGACTTCTTTTAGTACCGAGCGACGACTTTGGCTGCGAAGGATACGTAAGAGTTGCTTACTGCCAGAGTCCCGATATGATAAAGCGCTCACTCGGCGCGTTTGCTCAGCTGATAGGAGAATTTAAATAAGCAAGCCGATTTATGAAAATCCGTACGTTTTAGTAAGATTTTCATAGCATTAATAAAACTACATCGAGGCAGTATATGAAAGATTTAAACGAAGTAAGAAAAGAAATAAATGAAATTGACAAACAAATGCGCGAGCTATTCGCAAAAAGAATGGCGGCGGCGCACGAGGTTGCCGAATATAAAATAGCACACGGACTCCCTATTCTTGACTCCGCAAGAGAAAACGAGGTTATAGAGAAAAACGCATCGCAGCTTCCCGACGAGCAGCTTCGTCCGTATTACGTAAGCTTTCTTCAAGGTAATATGGCAGTTTCGAGAAGCTATCAGGATATGCTGACAAACGGAATGAAGGTTGCTTACTCGGGCGTTGCCGGAGCTTTCGCTTATATTGCCGCTTGTAAGAGCTTCCCAAACGCAAGGAAGATTGCATACGCAAACTTTGAGGAAGCTTACAACGCCTGCGTTATAGGTGAATGCGATGCGGTCGTCCTTCCTATCGAAAACAGCTATAACGGCGAGGTTGGCGCAGTTACCGACCTTATGTTCTCGGGTCCGCTCTTCGTGAACGGAATAATCGACGTTGATATTTCGCACTGCCTTATAGCTCCGGAGGGCACTACGATGTCAGATATTAAAACCGTCGTCAGCCACCCGCAAGCCTTAGCTCAATGCAATACTTATATCAGAAGCCACGGCTTTACTGAAATGGAATACGAAAATACAGCGCTGGCGGCAGAGTACGTCGCAAAGCAAAATGACAAGACGCTTGCGGCTATCGGAAGTGAATCGGCGGCAGAGCTTTTCGGACTTAAGATACTCGAGAAAAACATAAACGAATCGAGAACTAACACTACACGCTTCGCTACCTTCTCACGCTCTGAGCATAAGCACAACGACACATCCTCCGGCGTTTACAGTATAATACTCTTTACAGTAAGAAACGAGGCAGGCGCTCTCGCAAAGGCGCTTGACATTATCGGTAAGCACAATTTCAACATGCGTACTCTTCGCTCAAGACCTATGAAGGAGCTTATGTGGGAATATTATTTCTACATTGAGGCTGAGGGAAACATCAGCTCAAAAGAGGGAAAAAGAATGATTGAGGACCTTGAGGAATACTGCGCTAAGGTAAAGGTAGTAGGTTCTTACCGCAAATAATTTTTACGGGAGCTTTTTATGAAAAGCGAAAACAAAATTTTAAAAATCGAGCTTGGGGAAAGGAGCTATAACGTTCATATAGGACACGGTATACTCTCCCGCGCGAACGAATATTTTAACCTCGAAAGAAAAATTGCGATAGTTACCGACTCGGGTGTTCCATGCGAATACTCAAAATCCATCGCTTCGCTTTCGAAGGAATCAACAATCATAACCATTCCAAATGGAGAAATTAATAAAAACATCAACATTTTTGCATTTATTTGTAAACAATTGCTTTCATTTGGAATGCAAAGAGGAGATGCTGTAGTTGCTGTTGGCGGTGGAGTTGTCGGTGATATCGCAGGCTATGCAGCCGCTTCATATATGCGTGGAATTGACTTTTATAACGTACCCACGACGCTTCTTTCAATGGTGGACTCTTCTATCGGCGGCAAATGCGCGATAGATTTTGAGGGTGTTAAAAACATACTTGGAGCATTTCATCAGCCTCGAGGCGTTATCATAGATACGAGCGTTTTAAAAACGCTTGACCCCCGCCAGCTTTCAGCGGGACTTGCCGAGGTTGTGAAGATGGCTTTAACCTCTGACGAGGAGCTTTTTTCTCTTCTTGAGGGCGGCTTATGGAAAACCGATATTGCCGAGGTTATCGCTCGCGCGGTAGCTATAAAAAAGCAGATTGTTGAAGCCGACGAAAAGGAAGGCTCTTTAAGGAAGATACTCAATTTCGGGCACACGTTCGGTCACGGAATAGAGGCTTCGAGTGATCTTTATCACGGTGAATGCGTGGCTCTCGGTATGCTTCCTATGTCCTCGGATAGCGTAAGAAAGAGACTTATTCCGTTACTTTTGGAAATGAATCTTCCGACAAGCCATAGCGTTGACACGGAGAGCGCGTTTAAATTTATGCGCCATGATAAAAAGGGCAACTCAACGGGAACGTCTGCCGTTTTCGTTGACAAAATCGGCAGCTACAGACTTGAAAACATATCCTTCGACACACTTGAAAAGCATATTAAGGACTATCTCGATAAGGGCTGAATCTGAGCGCCGATTTTCTTCAACCTGTCGAGCTTTCAAGCAACACTAAAAAGCGGTCGCAAGACCGTGACTTATAAGGAGCAGAAAATGAAAAACACCTTTGGAAATAATCTTTCAGTCACTCTTTTCGGAGAGAGCCACGGAGAAGCTATCGGTTGCGTTATCGACGGATTAGCCCCCGGAATAAAAATTGATACGGATTATTTAAAAAACGCTCTTCTTCAAAGAGCTGCTCGCTCCGATATTTCTACTCCGAGAAGGGAATCAGACGAACCCCGCTTTCTCTCGGGTGTTAAAAACGGAATCACGGAGGGCACTCCGATATGTATTCTTATAGAAAACGAAAACAAAAACTCCTCGGCTTATGCCGATTATGAATTTACGCCCCGTCCATCGCACGCAGACCTTACCGCAGAGTATAAGTATCACGGATATCAGGATAAGGCGGGCGGAGGTCATTTTTCCGGCAGAATAACCGCGCCGTTAGTGGCTGCCGGAGCGATAATAAGATATGCTCTTGAAGGACTCGGAATAAAAATAGGCACGCATATCAAATCGCTTCACGGAATAAAAGACAGAGATTTTTTAGACATTGAGAGCGATATAGCGCTCCTTAACGACTCACTCTTCCCCGCACTTGACACCGATGCCGCCGAAAGAATGAAAAGCGAGATACTTGGCGCGCGTGAAAGGCTTGACAGCGTTGGCGGTGTTCTCGAGACAGTTGTTACGGGCGTTCCTTCCGGTGTTGGCGAGCCCTGGTTCGACACAATTGAGGGTGTTATTTCGCACGCGGTATTCTCTGTTCCGGCAGTTAAGGGTATAGAATTCGGAGACGGATTCGCGTTAGCGGCAAAATACGGTAGCGAGGCGAATGATCCGTATCGCTACGCTGACGGTAAGGTCGTTACCGCAAAAAATTCAAACGGCGGTGTTATCGGCGGAATTACAAACGGAATGCCGATATTTTTCAGAACGGCTATCAAGCCCACTCCCTCAATATCAAAGGAACAGGATACGGTTGATCTCAAAAGCGGTGAAAACGTTAAGATATCCGTTGGCGGCAGGCACGATCCCGCAATCGTTCACAGGGCGCGCGCGGTAATTGACGCTGTTACTGCCATCGCTATCGGCGATCTTTTGGTCACTCGCTTCGGAACAGATTTTTTGAAAGGATAAAGCCGCAATGAAATACGGTTGCATTGGCGAGCATCTCGGACATAGCTTCTCCAAGGAAATACATTCACATATCGCAGACTACGAATACGAGCTTTGCGAGCTTCGTCCCGACGAGGTCGACGGGTTTATGAAAAGAAACGACTTTCTCGCTATTAACGTCACCATTCCATACAAGGAAACCGTAATTCCCTACCTCTCGTATATCGATGAAGGTGCGCGACTTATCGGTGCTGTAAATACGATTGTTAAAAGAGACGGTAAGCTCTTTGGATACAATACCGATTTTTACGGAATGAATGCGCTTCTATCTCGCGCGGGCATTTCACTCGATGGAAAGAAGGTTTTAATTCTCGGCAGCGGCGGAACGGCAAAAACCGCATTTGCGGTTTCTAAAGCAAACAGAGCAAAAGAGATAATAAAAGCATCAAGAAAAGACGGAAAAGACACTGTTTTGTATACTGATGTTTACAAATATCATACGGACGCCGATGTTATCATAAACACCACACCCGTTGGAATGTATCCGAACATTTTCGACAAACCTATAGACATTTCAAAGTTTCCAAAACTTTCCGGCGTAATTGACGCTATATACAATCCTCTTAAAACGCCGCTTATTCTTGAGGCAGAGGCAAGAGGCATCAAGGCTTCGGGAGGTCTATATATGCTCGTTATGCAAGGCATTCGCGCCTCCGAGCATTTTCTCGATACAACATACCACGAAGCTCTTTCGGAAGAGGTTTTCAAAAAAATAGAAAACGAGAAGAAAAACATAGTTCTTATCGGTATGCCCTCCTCAGGAAAAAGTACGGTGGGAGAAATTCTTGCAAAGAAGCTTTCAAGGACTTTTCTTGACACGGATAGCATCATAACAGCTGACTCTGGAAGAATTATAAGTGAGATTTTCAAAACCGACGGTGAAGAAGCCTTTCGTGATATGGAGACAGAGGCGGTAAAAAAAGCCTCCTCTTCGAGCGCTTCGGTAATAGCTACGGGCGGCGGCGCCGTTCTCAGAAGAGAAAACGTGCACGCTCTTCGCCAGAACGGAAAACTATACTTTTTAGACAGACCTCTTGAAATGCTTTTACCCACTAAAGACAGACCTACCGCTTCGACAAGAGAAGCGATTGAAAAGAGATTTAAAGAGAGATACTCGATATACAAGTCCTCCGCAGACGTCGTAATTGACTGCTCAAAGGAGCCAAGCGCCGTAGCGGAACAAATAATTTCCGATTTCTTAAAGAGTTAAAAATTTGGGCTATCCACGAGGAGAACCGATATGAAAATATACGTTATTAACGGACCTAATCTCAATATGCTTGGCATAAGAGAGCCTCAAAAATACGGCAATCAGACCTACGATGAGCTTTGTTCTCTTATAGAAAAGCACTGCGAAAATCAGGGTGTTGAGACGGTTTTTTACCAATCAAATCACGAGGGCGACCTCGTTGACAAAATACATGAGGCTTACTTTAAGGGCGCTTCCGGAATAGTTATAAATCCCGGCGCTTATACTCATACGAGCATAGCCTTGCTTGACGCGGTGCTTTCTGTAAAGCTTCCGACGGTTGAGGTTCATATTTCAAAAATAGAAGAGCGCGAGGACTTCAGACAGATAAGCTATATAAGACGTGCCGCTGTTGCTACTATAAGCGGTAAGGGATTTGAAGGATATCTTGATGCCTGCGATATGATTATCGGAGGCGCGCAATGAGGGCGGTCATAAAGCCGAGCGTCGCTAAGGGTAAAATAAACGCTCCAACCTCAAAGAGCATTGCGCACAGACTTCTTTTAGCCGCCTCTCTTTCGGAGGAAAAAAGCGTGATTTCGGGCATCACAAGGTCCGAGGACGTTTTAGCTACGATTGACTGCATTCGTACTCTTGGCGCTATCGTTTCGGAAAACGGAAATACCTATACGGTTATTGGCAAGGATATGAGAGAGGCCGCCCCCTCGGGACTTCTTTACTGCCGTGAAAGCGGGAGCACGCTGAGATTTATAATTCCTATTGCCGCTCTATCGGGCGCAAAGGCTCTTTTTTCGGGTACTGAAAAGCTGCTCAGCCGTCCTCTTTCTGTTTATGAAAAAATTTTCGAGGAGCGTGAGCTTCTTTTAAAGAAGGCGGGTAACGTTCTGATAGTTGACGGACCGCTTCCATCGGGAGAATACTTGATAGACGGAAACGTGAGCAGTCAGTTCATAACGGGACTTCTCTTTGCTCTGCCTCTTACAGACTCGGACAGTATTATACGCATAAATCCTCCATTCGCAAGTAAATCTTACGTGGATCTTACCATTGACGCCTTGGAAAAATTCGGAGTCAAGGCTTACTTCGAGGACGCTCTTACGATAAGAATTCCCGGAGGACAGACCTATAACGGCACCGTTACCGAGGTTGAAGGCGATTACTCGGGGGCGGCATTCCTTGAGGCGCTCAACCTATTCGGCTCGAAGCTTGAGGTTCTCGGACTTAACGATGCCTCAAAGCAGGGCGACAAGGCTTACCGAGAATTTTATAAGCTCTTACGTGACTCAACGCCCGAGATAGATATAGAAAACTGCCCCGATCTCGCGCCGATACTGTTTACAGTGGCTGCCGAATATAACGGAGCTGTCTTCAAATCCACGTCGAGACTTAAGATAAAGGAAAGCGACAGAGCCGAGGCTATGGCTATTGAACTAAGAAAATTCGGCGCTGATATAGAAATTTTCGAGGATAGCGTAGTAGTTAAAAAGACTGCGCTCCACACTCCAAAGGAAACGCTTTGCTCTCATAACGACCACAGAGTAGTGATGTCTCTTGCTGTGCTTTCTACAAAATACGGCGGCACGATTGACGGTGTTGAAGCGGTAAATAAAAGCTATCCCGGCTTTTTCTCGGATATTAAAAACGCAGGCATTGAGGTTGAAGTATGACTGAATTAACTAAGGATACAAAAATTTTAATAGTCGGACTCGGTGTTATAGGAGGAGGCTACGCAAAGGCGCTTACTTATTCGGGCTTCAGACACGTAAGATGTATTACCAAAAACGCCTCGGATATAGATTACGCTATCGCTCACGGAATGATAGAATTCGGTACTACCGAGCTTGACGAGGCTCTTATCAAGGAATCTGAGCTGATAGTTTTCGCTCTCTACCCTCACATTTTTAAAGAGTGGGTAGAAAAACACGGGCACCTTTTTTCCCCCGGCTCGATCATCACAGACGTTACCGGTATAAAAAGCGGTATAGTTTATGAGGTACAAGCTCTTATGCCTGATGGCGTGGAATTTATTTCCGCTCACCCTATGGCAGGACGAGAAAAAAGCGGCGTTGAATTCAGTAATGCCGAGATATTCAGAGGCGCAAATTATATCATTGTTTCCACGGAAAAAAACACAAAAAACGCAATAAATATTTGCAAAAACTTGGGTGAAGCGCTCGGATTTTCAAAAATCAGTGAGCTTTCAATCAAGGAGCATGATCAGATGATAGCCTTTCTTTCTCAGCTTACTCACTGCATCGCGGTCGTGCTTATGAACTCAAACGACAAGGACGGTCTTGAAAAATACACGGGAGACTCCTTCAGAGATCTCACCCGTATCGCCAAGATAAACGAGGTTATGTGGAGCGAGTTATTTGATTTAAACCGTGAGTTTTTACTTGAAGAGATCGACTCGTTTATCGATAAATTTACAGAATTCAGAGCAATGCTCGCCGAGGGTAATATTGATGGCATGAAAGCCGAGATGATAAAGGCGACAAAGAAAAGAGAGCTTTTCGATAAGCCTGACAATTAAAAAACGCATACCGGCGTATCCTATTAACGTTGGTACTTAACATACGCAAAAGAGGTAATTTTTATGAATATGCAATTCTACAGAAAGCTTCCTATTCCCATGGAAATCAAGGAGCAATTCCCCGTTTCAGAGACGGTTAAACAGACAAGAGACGCCTGCATTGGCGAAATGAAGGATATTTTTTCGGGAAAAAGCGACAAATTTATACTCGTTATAGGTCCTTGCTCCGCCGACAAGGAGGACTCGGTTCTCGACTATATTTACAGACTAAGGGGTGTTCAGGAAAAGGTCAAGGACAAGATATTTATCGTTCCCCGAATCTACACCAATAAGCCGAGAACCACCGGCGAGGGATACAAGGGTATGCTTCACCAGCCGGATCCAAACAGCGCCCCCGACATGCTCAAAGGAATAGTCGCTATAAGAAAAATGCACATGAGAGCCATTGAAGAAACCGGATTTGGCTGCGCTGATGAAATGCTTTACCCCGAAAATCACAGATATCTTTCGGATATTATAGCGTACGTTGCGGTAGGCGCAAGAAGCGTTGAAAATCAGCAGCACCGACTTACCGCAAGCGGTCTTGACGTTCCCGTCGGAATGAAAAACCCCACCGCAGGCGACATCTCCGTTATGATGAATTCCATAAAGGCTGCTCAGTCCTCGCACATATTCTGCTACAGAGGCTGGGAAGTGGAGAGTAAAGGCAATCCATACGCTCACGCAATCCTCAGAGGCTACGTGGATAAATACGGAAAATCGCACCCGAACTATCATTACGAGGATATCGCAAGTCTTTGCGATATGTATGCAAGCTCGGGACTCGCAAACCCCGCATGTATAATTGATACCAACCACGCAAACTCGGGCAAGCAATACCTTGAGCAGATAAGAATAGCAAGAGAAATAGCAGAAAGCAGAAGCTATAATCCCGAGTTAAAAAAGCTCGTTAAGGGACTTATGATAGAAAGCTATATTGAGGACGGCTGCCAGAAAATTTCTCCCGATGAGGTATACGGAAAATCTATCACCGATCCCTGTCTTGGCTGGGAAAAGACCGAAAGACTCGTTTACGATCTTGCCGAAATGCTTTGATTGGTTTTTCAATTACGAATTTCAGCCTTGCTGAACAAAATACAACAAATACAGTAAAAGAGCGAGCTGTCTTTTCTCTCAGCGTCGCTCTTTTTTAATAATGTACAATATAAAATTACGTTTCCTTTGATTAAACATAAAAAGCCCGTCAGCGCTTGATTTTGCGCTGACGGGCTAACTATTATTTACTTTTAACAGTTTTTTGGTTTTTAATTAACCAACAAGTCCCGAACGCTCAATACCCTGAACCAGATATTTCTGGCAGAAGAGGTAAAGAATGATAAGGGGAGCTATGATAAGCATACCTGCCGTATTCTGAATAACGTTTGAATACATCAGCCAGCCTGCTGACATTGAATACTGCTTAAGCGTTATAGGCGCTTCCGCATAAACGTCATACATCAGATAATATCCCGAGGTTTTTGACCAGAACAGACCTGTATAGAATTCATCGGTCCACTGCCAAGAGAACGAGAAGAGGAAGATAGTTATCATCATAGGGATCGAGAGCGGAAGAATTATCTGGAAGAAGGTACGGAATACTCCGGAACCGTCAACGTATGCGGATTCTTCAAGCTCATCGGGAACTCCCTTAAAGAACTGACGCATAAGGTAAATATAGAGTCCGTTCTTAAACGCGAGTCCCGTAACCGAAAGGATAATAAGGGGCCACATACTGTCCTGAAGCTCAAGAGTTCTTCCGAGAATAAGCTCTATAGGTCCTCTGTAATCCCATGCCTGTACGGTTAAGAGATCAAAGTAGTTAAAGTGCTTTGCAATCGAAAGCTCAAGAGTTCTGTGAGGAATTATCATTGAAAGCACAACGACTAACATAATAAATCCGTTACCCTTAAATTTGAACTTCGCAAGTCCGTAGCCTATAAGACAAGCTATAAGTGTCTGGATAAGCGCGCAAGTTACAGATATAAGAATAGTATGCCAAACAGCCTCAAAATAATGATTCTCGATTATGATGTACTTGTACGTATCAAGCGTAAAGTTCTTCGGTATAAGTGAAACGGTTGCGTCAAGAATATCTTCTCGAGTCATAAATGAGCCCGCTATTCTTGCGAAGAACGGATAAAGGATTACGTAAGATACACCAAGCATCAATATGAATTTAAGTACCGAGATTACTGCTTTTATCCACGTATTAGAGGTCTTGATTTTACTGAGGAATCTTTCCTTGAAGGTAAGCTTTCCTTCGTAGTCAACACGGATAGACTTTTTAGTTTCTTTTTTCACAAATGTTGCCATGTCACTACCTCCTTAATCCCTTCTTTGATAGAATATGAACGTGGAAGCTATCGCCGCAAACAGAGCTATTATAAGCATAATTACAATGAAGTATATCCATGCCATAGCCGTTGCCGGATATTTCTCGGGGTTATTTTCTATGTACTTGATCATCGTATTCTCGCTTCTTGTGAAAGCGTCTATTATAGAATAAACCGAGTTAACGAGAATCATAGGCGATATCATCGGGAAGGTTACCTTCCAGAAGGTTTCCCAGCCCGTAGCGCCGTCTATCTTACAAGCCTCGTATATTGAAGGCGAGATAGACTGAAGACCCGCAAGGAAGATAAGCATCTGTACACCCGAATAGTTTATAATCTTATAAACGTTATTTACGATACCCACAACGTATACCGCAAGCTCGCCGCCGACCTTCATATTAGCAAAGAGTCTTTGCATATCAAGAGTCGATATTATATCGTTGGTGTTTGATCCCGAACCGTCGTCAATTCCCTCCTGAGAGGTGGTAGACATAAGGTCGCTCGCGTTAATAGTTTCCATAATACCCGTTGAAACAATAACGGGAAGGAAGAATATCGCACGGAATGCCGCACGTCCAAGCATTTTCTGGTTAAGAACAACCGCTATAAAGAGCGAGAATATAATTACCGCAGGAACTTCAAATATAAGCTGCTGTACGCCCGCTATCAAGGTCGTTGTAAAGTCGGGCTTCTCGGTGAACGCATCCTTATAGTACTGCAAGCCAACGAACTCGTATACTACGTTCGTGGGATCACTGTTATTCTCATAGCTCATACTGAACCAGATAGAGTCAAGAAGAATGGGAAGATAGATAAGGACAACGCCGAGAATGAAAGGAAGAACAAACATATATCCCGCTCTTGCTTTTCTCGAGTCAAGAGAAACTTTCCTTCTTTTCTTAAGAAGTCCGTTAGAATCAAGCTCGCCTGCGCCTATTGTAGACGGAGTAACCAAGCCGTCTTCAGAATTCTGAATTAAGTTTTCACTCATTTCTCTCTACCTCCTATCCTTCAATTCTTATATACTCGTATTTGCCAAGCTTGTAGCTTTCATTACCAAGCTTAACCTCTACGGTATAAATGTTGTAGTTTAACAAGAACTTAACGTTCTTATCGCCGTTTGTGTATGTTACAAGAACTATATTTCCTCTGTCGCTCGTATAATCGGTATAAACGTACTTTTCATCGAACGCGCCCGAATCGGTAATGAATGAATATCTCGAAGCATAGAGGTAGAACGCCTCCGCATTAAGACTATTCATAGGAGTCTGATGCTTTTCCTTGCCTTCTTCACCGGCATTTTCGCTCTTGTATTTCTCAATAATGTCGGTAACGTAATCGCCAAACGTGATAATTTCGTCACCGTTTCTGCTCATCTCTATTTCCTCAAGAGTATTTATCTCAAGCTTGCAAACGTCTGCCATTACCTTAAGAATAGCGTCACGCTGAACGTTGAGAACGAAGGTCTTGTGAGTCTTAAGAGGAGCAGGTTTCTCACCCTCGGGCAAGATAGCGTTTTCCGCTTCGGTCTTCGCATTGTAAGCATCAACCTCAGCATTGTACGCGTCAACGTATGCCTTACCCTCAGCTATGAAGAGCTTTATCTCAGCTTCAAGAGAGTCAAGCATTGCGCTGAGAAGCACGTAATTGATCTTTCCGTCGGCAGTATATAAGCCGTAGAGGAATTCTGTGATTAAGCAGTTATCCGCATCAATTCCGTCGGGAATCGCGTCATAAGCAAAGTATACGCCGTATTCCTTAGCGCTCGAATCGGGCGCTCCGGGATATTCCGCATCGTACTTAGCGATAACAGCGTCTATATCCGCTACAAATTTTACAATAAGAGCCTCTATATCGCTCATAGCCGTAGTGTCGATATTGCTTACGTCAAGATCAAGATTAAGGATATCCTCAAGCTGAGCAAGAAGATTAGCTCTGCTTACGTTAACGTCGAGATACCAGTTTGTTTCACCCTTAGCTCGAATAGTGTCGTATCCGCGACCTACAGCTGCGTCTATCTGACCGTCCATCATAGATACGATTTCGTCCATAAGAAGCTTGTAGTTGGCAAGCTGCTCCTGAGCGTCTACAACGCGTTCTCCGATAACCGTCTTGTGATCGCTGATTATATACTTCTGAAGATCACCGATAGCGCAGTTGAGCTTGAAGTAATCTTTAACAACGTCGTTGTACCACGAGCTGTAGCTAACGCCAAAGTAATCGTTAAGGATAGCATCGTTCTTCATATAGCTTTCATTCTGATAGCAAAGTATGAAGTAAAGCGCCGCGCCGGACTCGATAGAACGAAGAAGATCGTATTCGGGCATACCGGAATAGTTAAGAGGCTTTCCTGCATAGTTCACCGCGCCGTGAAGAATCATTCCTATAAACGGTACGGAATAAGAGGAATACTTTACACGGCTTGAGTCTGTAGCCACGTTAAGAAGATGAGTTGCGTATCTTATCGTATAAGCGTTACCCATATCAAGCATTACGCTATAGCCGTTCTGCTTTATCATTCTTGAAAGAAGAACCTCTACGTACTGCTGGGCGTCGTTTCTGTTGATGGGGTTATCGGTATTGAAGTTAGAGTTAAGATCCGAGCCCATCGTGGATACGGAAATGTTTTTAATATCATACTTCGAGTACTTCTTCACAAACTTCGTATATAAATCGTTAAGCGATTCGGGGTTTACAACGAGCGTGAAGTAGCTTATGTACTGACGGGAGATAGAATCGTATACCTGCTTTGACGCATAACGGTTATCTATCATCTTGGATACGTCTCTCTTGTTGGAAACACCGTCAAACATTGCCGAATAGCTGAGATACATAAAGTCGTAATCGGGATAAATACCGAATACGTCGCCGTTTCCGTTAGCTTCCTTTGCGGTTTCAAGAAGTCTCTTGAAGCCTCTCTTTCCTCCGCAGGACTTTTCCCATCTGAGCTTTGTGGGATAATTACTGCTGAGTCCTCCGCTTCCGAAGCCGGTAAGACGGAAGTTAATATTGTCGATAACGAAGTTCTTGCATTTATCTGCAAGAGCCTGATATTCTGCCTTCTTATCAGGATCAGTCTCAGCGTTTGCGAGAGCCTGATACTTCTCCATCTCTGAGGTGAGGGCGGCAGAAGAATTGCGAAGCTCGGAATACATAGTCGCTACGTTATCAAAGGTTGTAAGAGGAATACTCTTCTCGACGGGGAACGTAAGGAATTTATCCATAATATCCATTGAGCCGAGAGCTTCTATGTAAAGAGGAAGATTACTCTTCACGCTTGTAAGCGCGGTAAGCGTGCCGTCATCGTAAAGATAATCACGGTAGTAAGCTGCCATTCCCGAATAAGAGGATTCGTAATAGCCTATGCTGTACTCATTTTCAATACGGTCTCCGATATTCTTATCGGTAAGCATTACGTATCTGGTTACGTATGATCCGTTGAACTTAGCGTCGGATACGATAGTGTAATAATCCGCGCCACCAACCGAAATGGTATTTGAAAGGTCGTATTTATCCGAGGGATAGGGTGAATACGTGCAGAATGCGCTTGCGGTATTTCCCGTTCCCGTCTGGAACTCGAGCTTTGCGAGCGATGCTCCGTTCTCTACAATAGCAAAGTAACCGTTAGTTACGCTCGAAAGTCCGGAAATCTTCACGGTCGACAAGGAAGCCGCTTCGGTTCCTACAACACCGAATACAGGCATAGATACCTGCTCGCGATATGCTCCTATGATCTTCGAGGGGTCTACCTCGGGAGAATAAGAGTTATCAGCGCCGTAAATTTCCGCATTGATGTTTGTGGACTCTACAGCGCCCGTAACGGGATTATAGAAATCCTTGTAATCGAGAACCATTCCGCTTCCGTCGGGGAAGAAGATATGTCCGTCGTTGGTTCCGTCAGCAGCTCCGAAATACTTAAGAACCGTGATGGAATCAAGGTTGTAAAGAGTTTTATCGAATGATATAGAGTTTGCGGGTAAGCGAACCGAAAGACTTCCGTCATTATTGAACGAATACTCAAGAGAGCATCTGAATACGGGCTTGGGATCGGTTTCATCTACATAACCGCAGTAGTCCTCGTCCTCATACATTTCAGTGAAGGAATATCTTGTATAATCCTCGGGATTGCTCTCTTCGCGATACTTGTTTATGTATCTCTCAAAAATCTTCGCGGAGGTAGATTTGAGAGAGTTCGTGGTACCTGTAAACTCGTAGATGGGCTCAAGAGTTTCGCTTGTTTTAGAGCCGCTTATGCTGAAATAATCACCCTTCAAGGATTCGTACTCAGCAGAGCCCTTGTCATAAAGCTTAAGGTTTCTTAAGGAATATCCGTTAGTTCCGGAGCCGTAGAGGTCCATTATGTTCCAGAACATTTTGTCAAGCTCGATATATCCTTCCGAGCCGAGATTTCCATTGGCGATGTTGTATTCGCTTTCGATAATAAATCTCATATCATCAAGATATTTCTGAACTCCGAATATGTTGAGCGCGCCCTTGTAATATACACTACTCGTAAGAGTTGCCCTCTTGGGATTATAGGCTGCTGCCTTGAAGATATCGAAATCCTCGTTCTCGACTCCGTTATTACAGTATTTAACCATAAGATCGCGGAATTCGTTAAGCATGGGAACAAGCAATTCTTTTTCCAACTTCTCCGCCGTTATATATCCGGGAAGAAGATATCTCGATACCGTATCACCGATAGTGTAGTTAACTCTGAGTCCGTTAGCTATACGCTCGACGGATATCTGATTTTTAAGAGCCGCGTCAAGACTCGAATAAAGCTTACTTATGGTGTTTTTCGTGGTCTCCGAATAAGAGATAACGAGCTGGCTCGCCATATCAGCGTTATTCGTGCTTATGATGTCGCTCGTAAGCGTAGGATACTTATAGGGGTTCGAAGTAAGAATCTGTCCTGTAAGTCTATCCTGATAGTAAACGAAGCCCGTGTATTTGTTAACGTACAGAGCATATCTCGAATTGGGAGAATTATTCTGATTAACAGATACAATAGCGTCGCCTATTTTTTCCTGCGTGGTTTTGTCAAAAATTCCCTGAAGCTCGTGAAGAAGCATTTCCTCGGCTGACGCAAAGCTGTATCTTACAACCTCCGCCAAATAAGCCTCAGCCTCTTCTTCCGAGAGAGTATCAGCGGCAACGTTTGACTCCGTATAAGCCGCATTCGCGTTTATTGGCATTACGCCGATTATCGTACCAAAGAGCAATATAACTACCAAAGCAGACGATAATATTCTTTTCATATTAAGTTTCATAAAATTTTACCTCCTGCTTTCTATGCCCTGCTGGCAATTTCTTTCACAATAGCGGTTATGAAGGTTATCATCTTGATCACAAGGCTTGAGAAGAGGATGATTACGAACATTATAACTACCATCGCAAGTATGGTGCAAAGTGTAATAAGGATATTCTTCTTAAGGCTGTAATCGTGCGTTACAAGCATACCGAAGAATAAGAGGAATCCTACCCAGATATATCCGAGCGTTACAAGAAGGGATACTATAGAGCCCTCGGTAACCGTAAGAACGTTGGTAAGAATCGTGGAAATAATAACAAAGAGAGGCAAGGGAGCGAGCGAATAGGTCGTCGCAATGAATATATCACGGAATCCGCCTTCGCCCTCAAAGAGCGTAGTAAGACACCAGTTACCCACGCACCAGAGGATTACTGGAACTGTGATGGATATAATCTGCACAATTATCGTTGAATAGGTTTCTCTGGGATTGAACATATATCCGCGTCCTATCGCCTGATAGAAGAACGCAAGTATAGTGATACCCATTATCGTAAGACCGCCTTTTACGGAGCCGCGTTTTTCATGCTTCAAATCGTAGAAGCCGTCAAACGGGTGGAATGGTACGTAGAATGCGTAAACCAATTCCTCTCCGTACGTTCTCTTGCCGAGCTTGAGAGAGGTCGCCTTGTTCTTCTTCTTTGCCCAACCGAGCAGCTTGAGGAACAAAACTACGACAGCTATGATAGCTATAAGTATTAACGGAAGTGCCTTTCCGATTATCTGCTTACGCACCTCGGCAAACGCTTTTGCATACTGAGTGGTTTCGTAAGCATGGGAGAACATCTCCATAGCTTCCTTATATTCACCCTTGTTGTAAAGCGCCTTACCGATACCAATGTACGCGAGGTCAAAGTTGTTGTTTCTCTTAAGAACCTCTTTCCAATAATTCATCGAGCCTTCGTAGTCATTATTGTTTTCACACTGGAGCGCGCTCATTATGGTTTCGCAATATTCGGTGGGGGTATAAACAACAAGCTTTGATTTTCCTCCCGCTCCGTCTATCGCAAGCAAGTAATTCTTTTCGACTCCGTTTTCATCTTTAACCTTATGGTAGGTTATAGCGTTGAGGTCATCAATGTTTCCAAACTGACCGCCCTTATCACCAAATGCAAACAAAAGGTTACCGTTCTGGTCATAAGTGAATACTCTTGAACGCTTTTCGTCGATTATCGACCACGTTCCATTGTCTCCAACAGCAACGTCTACAATTGAGGATACGCCTATTCCTGTATTGAGGAACGCATTTGTTATAACCTCTCCGCCGGGATCGAAGAAGCCGTTACGCTTCATGATCTCAACACCCGCAGAGTTAAGCTTCTTAACGGGCGAATAGTCTGCTTTACGAGACTTGATCGCCGCAAGCTGACGGGATTCATCGTCAATCTTGATGGTAACGTATACAAATCCGTGCTCGTCAACCGTGATGTTGTTATAAGCAGAGGAAATGTTTGCCGCTTGGTTTCTTCTCTGCTCTTCCGACTGGAATCTCTTCCATATTGCCTGAAGAATACTGGGGGTTACCTTCTGAGCTCCGATAAGTCCGTTAAAGTCACCGGTGGAGCTCATAACTATAATACCGTCGTTACAAGCCGAGGATACTACAAAGAGTCTGCCGTATTTATCTACCGCCAATGCGATAGGAATGTACTTAGCCTTAGGTACAAGCTCTGTTGTGGGCGGCTTGATAACGTTGATACATTCGTAATTTTCATCAAGCACTACGATATCCTTGTTATCGGTATCGCATATAAAGAGTCTGAAGCCTTCGTCAAGGTCTGCCGCAAACACACCCTGGGGCTTTTTAAGGTTTCTTTCCTGTCCGTTGTAATAATAGGAAGTAATTACCTTGGTTGCCGAATAATATTTATCAAGAACTATTATTCTGTTATTATCGGGGTCTGCGATATAAACGTTACTTCTTGAGTCTGTGACTACGTCGGTAACAATACCCATCGAGTCCTTACTCTTCTCTCCCGCAACGTTTTCAACAAGCTTACCGATATTCATCGCGTTAGAGGTAATTTCGTCGTAAGGATTATATGCGGGGGGAGACTTAAGGGGTTCGCCATCTATTGAATAGGTGTAAGTATCATAAGAATTGAACGCCGAGGTAGTTACGGTACCGAATACCATAATCAACAGTAAGGAAAGAATTAAAATTTTTGTTATTCTGCTTTTCATTTTCATTCCTCCTTAATCCTTCATACCTGACGATCCCATCGTCTCGATGATCTGGCTCTGATTTAAAACGAATACCAGAATAGGAACGATCATCATAACAACGGTAGCAGCCGCGCCCGCGCCGGAACGCGCGATACCACCCGAAAGAACCTGCTGAATAGCGTAGTTGAAGGTCTTGAGCTCCTCCGAATGA
Organism: Oscillospiraceae bacterium; assembly: GCA_015063445.1. The sequence continues at coordinate 25,034 of SVUD01000003.1, read as the reverse complement.
ATGTATATCGAGGATCCCGAGTTCCAAAGGTTCTTGAAGCACTCGATAATAAGCGTCAGCCATGCGGGCTTAACCATAGGCATCGCTATAGTTAAGTAGGTACGGAATTCGCTCGCTCCGTCAAGTCTTGCCGATTCAAGAACCGTATCGGGAACGGACGTTTCCATAAACTGCTTCATAAGGTAAAGTCCTATAGTAGTAGCCATTGAGGGTACGATTATAGAAAGATACGTATCTATCCAGCCAAACGCGGAAAGAATTATGAAGTGAGTTACCTGGTTTACTGTTGAGTGGAACATGAGCGACATAACTATGATTTGGAATATAGCGTTTCTTCCGGGGAAACGAAGCTTTGCCAAGGAATAAGCCGCCATAGACGCAAATATAAGGTTACCTACAGTTCCGCAGATTGTGATAAATACAGTGTTGAATATGTATCTTGAGAAGGGTACCCACGAGTCACCCATAAGAGTGAACAGATCCGAGAAGTTTTCAAGTGTGGGTCTCATTACTATGAACTTCGGGGGGAACATAAACAACTCGTCAAGAGGCTTGAGGGACTGAATAACAACGTAGTACATAGGAAGGAACATAAATGCTCCGAGAATAGCAAGTACTATAGTTATACCGGTATCACCGCCGGCAGATCTGTTAAGAACGACTCTGTGGCCTCTCGTTCTCAGCTTTTTGCCTTCACGTTTCTTTTTTCCGAACATCTTATCCCTCACCTACCTTCGAAAGCGCCTTCTTAATAATAATATTCGATGAGAACATTATTACGAATAGCACGACTGCTATCGCAGAAGCATAACCAACCTCATAACGTTGGCCGCCGTAGTCATTTAAGTGGTGCATTATCGTATGCGCAGCGTAGTCAACCGACGGGAAGCCGCAAAGCGCGTCAACGACTGCGCCGAAACCAAAGGAGTTGGTAATAGCAAGTACCGCACCGAACATCAGCTGAGGACGCATGGTGGGAAGCGTAATATACCAAAGCTCCTGCCAACGGTTTTTAATTCCGTCAACGGCGGCTGCCTCGTACATCGATCTGTCAATAGTCTGGAAGCCTGCTATGAATGACAGGAATGCCGTACCGAGAGAGGTCCAAAGAGCAACTACGATACAAAGCGGCATTACGTATTCCGCATTTTCAAACCAGAGTATCGGCTCCGAGATAATGCCTAAATCTATTAAGGTTGCGTTAACCCATCCGTAAGAGTCGGACGAGAAGAGTGTTTTCCAAATAAGATATACCTGTCCGGAGATCGAGGGCGCGTAGAATACAAGCGTTACTACCGCGCGGATCTTAGGAGGAAGCTCGTTGATAAACCAAGCTATAAGAAGCGAAAGAAGATAGGAAACAGGTCCTGTGATCGCCGCAAATATCAAGGTGTTCTGACAAGCCAAAAGGAATATATCGTCGTCAAGGAAAAGACGCGTAAAGTTCGAGGCCCACACAAGTCTTGGCATTTCAAGCATGTTAAAGTCCGTAAGACTCAAGAACATGGACAGAAATACCGGAAGAACTGTGAAGATGATGAAGAGCAAGAAGAACGGAGCGAGCATAAAGTATGCCGTTTTATTGTTCTTCATCTCTTCCCATGTCCATCTAAGCTTCGATACTTCAGAGCGTTTTACCGGACGCTTTGTCTCTGCATTAGTTTCTGACATCGTTTTTTCTCCTTATGTTTTATCGTAGTGCATTAAGACGCATTTTCACGTCTCGCATCTTCGGGAGTCTGTCCCGGACTTAAGATCGGAAGATCAAATTCGATTCTCTTACGCTCGATCTCCTTATTTATAATAGGAATGTAGCTGAGCATTGCTTCCTTCGCGTCAGCGCCCTTGTTAACAGCTGCAAGAAATGCGAATTTAGTATATCTGTTGATGTAGTAAGAGCCGGGGTAGTTTACTATTGAGGAAAGATTGTGTATCTGCTCCTCGATAGCCTCCTTTTCACTTGCGGTCCATGAAAGCTTGTCAAGAGCCTTTACGTTAGCAGACTCGTACTTAGCCGAAGGTCCGATAAGAGCAACCATCTTGTTACCGTAGTTACCCTGAATGTCCTCGCTGGTTTCCCACTGAACGAACTGCCATGCCGCTCTCATTGTATCCGCGCTCTTGATACCGTTAAGGATAACGGTCGCTCCGATACCCGCAAGAGAGTTGAAGTTGTAGTTATAAACTCCATTCTTCTCGCTCTCCCAACCGGGAAGCGACGTGAATTCCCAAAGTCCCTGAATTTCGGTTGCGTAAACTACGAGCTGGTTGTATATACCCGCATAGTCACCGATGATGATGGGCATTTCACCCGTTCTGAAACGGTTTGCGGCATCGTACGATACAGGGAACGAATAGTCACTGTAAAGACGGCATACGTAGTCAAATGCTTCAAGAGCCTCGGGAGAATCAAGGTCTATCTGAGCACCCTGATAATCGGGATCGTTAGGATACTTCCACATATTACCGCCCTTCTGGTAAATCATGAAGTCGAGAGCGGATATATAGTTAACACCGATAGACATATTATTCGACTGAAGAACGGGAAGAAGCGCAAGAAGCTGATCCCACGTTTCGGGTACCGTCTCTCCAAGCTCGGCAAGAACGTCCATTCTGTAGAACATCATCGCAAATGCCATCGTCTGAGGAATACCGTAGGTAGTTCCGAGAAGAGTTACCGTGTCCATAGCAGCCTCAACGAACTTGTAGTTCTTATTGATTCTGTCCTCTTCGGTGATACCTACGTTGATGTCGTAACCTATAACTCCGTCAACGCCGTTGAACGGACGAGTTATGTAAGCTTCTCCAAGCGACGGATCGGGAGAAGTCAAGGTCGTGTACTTCTGTGTGCTGCTATCATAATATGTATAATATGTATTAAGGAAAATTTCATTGAATTTTTCTGTGGGGTATTTTTCTTCAAGCTTCGTGAGGTTCTTATCATTTCCGCTTACGCCGTAAACCGCGTTTCTTATAGCATAGTTAATAACCTCAGACGCTCCGAGTCCCATATAAACGTCTGGACCCTTGCCTGAAAGAATTGAAGGAAGAAGAGTTCCTCCCGTAACGAGCTTAAGCGTTACCGCAACGCCCGTTTTATCGGTAAAGCTTCCTTCCGCGTCTATCATGGTACGCCAGATCTGAGACTGGTCACGTCCCGATGCAAGCCATACGTCGATAGTCTGGGTATCCTTGGTGGGTTTTACCGTAAGTCCCATCTGATCGTAGTCAACGAAGAAGGACGCGAAGAAGGACTTGATCTCAAACCATATAGATTTGAAGAAGTTGGGCTTCGCGCGCTTTACAGCTTCCTTCGCGCTTGCGTCGGAGGGACTGATCGTAAGAGAGTCAACTACCATCGCGCTCGACTTGGAGTTGTTTATCCACGTACCGAGCGTACCGAGATAAGACTTAAGAGTCGACATATTCGCAGCTATATATTCACCGTCGTCCTCACTCATTCTCGAAAGAAGAAGGGCTATGGTTTCAAGCGTTGTGGTATGCGATCCCGTTCCGCAGAGATTTTCAAACTCAGCCTTGATGGAGTCAAGGTTTCTCGCCTCGTGACGAAGAGCCCAAAGAACCTCGGGCATTACCTCGTGGAAGTTATACGTACGGTACTTATCGGGCTCGGTTCCCGTGAGCTGAAGTATCTTAAGGTAGCACTCGTTTATAATCTCGAGAGACTCCTCTACTCTCTTGATGAGGTCACGGAGCGAGCCGAGAGAGCATTCAAGATAAACGGTATACTCGGTGCCCTCCTCGAAATAGAACTCGAATTCGGTTCCGTTGCCGTCCTTTATATAATTTGACTGCCATTTCTTATCGTAATTAAACTGAACGGCAGCCGCTTCCTTGAAGGGAATTTCGGGAATTTCACCGTAATGTCCGCCCGTAAGCTTTACGCTACGGCAGATGAACATACCCTCAAGAGCGTTCTGCATATAACGCATAGAAATCTTATAAAGGCCCGATTTGGATACCTTGAACTTGTACGCTGCCCACTGACCTACGGTGCGGTAGCTGTTTTCTCCGATTACGTTGTAAAGCTGAGAATTAGACGAAACGGGACTGTTACCGGCAGAGGTATTGTCGTTTGTCGCGTATACGGAGGAGTCCGAAACGAAGTCCGGGAACTCGGCCTCAAGCGTAAGTATATGCCCGCCGTTAGCCGCAGTGTATCCCTGAGAAGCGTACCAGGATTTAACGCTCTCGTAAGAAGGCGTTGCGTCTGTTGTCTTCTCCGCCGGAATAAGCTTAACGGTATCTACGACAACGGGCTCTCTTTCAGCCTCAAGCGTGATAGTGTATGAAATTCCTGCTTCAAAGTAGAATGCGAAATATCCGTCGGTATAGCCTGTGGAATCCTGGCAGTAATAGGTACTCCAGCGAGGGCTCTGAATGATATCAGGAGCCATGGAGTTACCGTTTATATCCTGCTTGATTCTGTAGGTCGTAACGGTTTTCATTCCACCCTTGATCTCGGTAACGTATTTGAAGTAACCGGATTCGTTGATATCATCGCTGTTGATAACCTTGTAATCAACGAAATAACCGTCCGCATCACTCGTCTTTACCGGTTCTGAAACCGACACGAGAGTTTCGAGTCCCCAATATTTAGAAAGGTTGAGGTGACCTGCCTCAGCAAACGGAATGCTTCCGTTGATATAAAGCTTTCTCTCTATTGAGCTTATGCTGCTCTCGGGGGTTTTACAGGTGTAGTAGTCAATAGCGATCCAATAAAGGCCGCTCGTGTTTACACTTGCAGTCCAGCTCACCTTACTCTTGCTCGAAAGATAAAGAGCCGTGTTCTTCGGATCGGGATGCTCAGCATCAACAAATCCTCCCCAGCTGTCTACATCCTTGCAAGGCTGATTATCGCCCGTAAGGTCCTTGATGAAAATGCCGTTTGTGTTTTCGGCCTTCTCATCCTTTGCCGTCGTGTTGTCAAGCGTTATGACATCTCCACCCTTTGACTTGTCGCTATGCGAGCTTGCATAGTCCTCGTAGCTCGTAGTTCCGACAACTGCCTGCATCTCTTCAAGCGTTGCTGCTGCGCTGTTCGGACCCTTAAGACGATCCGCAAGCTCATCCTCAGCACGCAACGTTGCCGCAGACACTGTCATCACCGCAACGCTAAGCAAGGTTGCGACAGAAAGAATGAAGCACATAACTTTCTGAAACAATGACTTTTTCATGAATTTTTCCTCCAATTTCTAATTACCCACGCTTACGCATACGGGTATTCATAATGCAAATTATAGCACATTTGCTCCAAATTGTCAAGAACACCTTTTTTATTATATAAAGAAAATTTATTATATCTTTTGACATATTTTGGCAAAGTTTTTTAAAATGTAAATTTAACTTTACACTCACTTTTTACCGTTAAAAAAGTTTTTTCGGCGAGGTAAATATATTTTACCTAAAATTTGTGGCACGTAACGACATATTTTTTGTTTTTCTGTACAAATGTAAATATGTTTTACCCTCAAACGCCTAATAGAGCCGTTTTTTTACGTATTATTTAGTCATATGAAAATTATTGTGTAACCTGCACAAAAAGAGCTTTTATTTTTCTACGAGTATTTTTTTACGCGAATGACTTTTTTTCGTAAATTTGAAACAAAAAAAGCCCTCTCCGAGCTTTTTAAAGCGCCCGAAGAGAGCTTTTTATAATGCCGAAGGATAACTTTCAGCTATAATTCAACAGATTAAGCCAAGCAAAAGCATCGGCCTTTTTCCGTATACATCAAAGCAAAAAATCCATAACAAGCATCAACGATATACCGAAAAGAAGAGAAAACGTCGCTCCGCTTTCAGAGCCGTGAGCGTGAGTTTCGGGAATCATTTCGTCGCTTATTACGTAGAGCATAGTGCCTCCCGCAAAGCTTAACGCAAAGGGTAATATTATACCGGAAATACTTACGGCAAAATATCCTATCATAGTGCCGACCACCTCAACTAAGCCCGTGAGAGCGGCATAGAAAAACGTCTTTTTATGAGATATTCCCGCGGCAAGCATCGGAGCTATTATAACCATTCCCTCGGGGATATTCTGAAGAGCGATTCCGACCGCTATGACCATAGCCTCCGTATCGTTTCCCGTGCCAAAGCCGACACCTGCGGCAATTCCCTCCGGGAAATTGTGTATCGCTATCGCGAGAACGAAAAGAATAACCTTGTCTATTGAGCGGTTTCTGCCGTGAGTCTCTATATCTTTTTCAGCCATTTTATGCAAATGAGGTACGAGATAATCTATAAGCTTCATAGCCGCGGCACCGACGAGTATTCCTATCACGGTAACAATTATTCCGTATTTTCCGCCGTATTCGAGCGACGGAAGAATAAGCCCTATAAACGAAGCAGCGAGCATTATTCCCGCCGCAAAGGATAGAACTATATCGTTGAATCTATGCGAAATGTTTTTGAAGAAAAATCCTATTATTGCGCCGAATACGGTCGCTCCGCCCACGCCGAGAGCGGTTAAAAGTACTATTTCCATTGTTATTCCCAATCCCGTTTGACTATTTTATCATGATCTTCGCAAGCGCGCCCGCTTCGTGATATGGGTTGCCCGAAATAATATACTGAGGAGTGAGCGTTTTTACGGTTCTGCCGTTTTCTTTATACGACGTAATTATTTCCGAATAGAATTGACTATGCCAGTGACCCGCAAACACAGCCTTGACAACGTCCGAATTTTCGGTTATAAGTCCATAAATACAAGCGGTTACCTCATCACAATTACATTCTCCGCCAACCATGTTTTTATCAAATCCTATATTCACCTCACGGATAGCGCCGCTATTTACGATATTTGCTGTAACGAGAGTTTCCTCAGGGTTCTTTGATACCATCGGCTCATGCTGAAAAACAAGTATCGCTCTTCCCTCTTTTCTCGCTCTTTCGATTTCGGCGCCTAAGGGCTCTATCTGGCAAGGCAGATATTTCGATTGGCTGTTATCAAGTATCACCGCAGTTATTTTATCTGTCAGATCACGTGAATAATAGTGAATATCGTGAGGCCATACCGCGCGTATCATATCCAGTCTTTCTTCCAAAGGAAGAAGGTCGGGAAGTTTTGTCTGCATTTGCTTCGTATAATCGTGACCGCCCACGGCTACCATAAACTCGGGATATTTAGCGAAAAGATTACTTTTCGTAAAGCTTAGCGCGCCTCTCGAAAGATAATCGAGCACGTCACCGATAATCACCGCGGCATCACAATACTCGCAGGCGTCAAGAACCTTGATAGCGGGCGCTGCCCATTTTAAATTTTCGGGCCAGATACGGCATTTCTCTGTGTATACAAGCTCCTCGTCTTCTCTATCCTCTTGATTGCACACGTTAAAGTGAAGGTCAGCCGCGGCGCCGATCACAAAGGGCTCTTCAAGTCCGAGTCCGAGGTCAAGATCAATCTCCGATATAAGCTGACGGCTGCTTTTAAGCCTATATACGTTATAATGAGGGTCGGGATTATATACCGTTTTCGAGTTTGGAATGAATTTCTCCGTCGGTTGCGAGAAAAACCATTTTCTTTCTGATACTGTTTTCATTTTTTTCTCTCTTCTATTATATGTATTATATGACGATTTCGCGAAAAAGATCGTTTTTCGACTTAAAACTATTCGGCTGTAATTCAAATTCAGTATATCACACCAAAAAAGCAAAGTCAATATTTTTTAGATATTAGCGAGCGATAATTTATCCTCCGAGCCTACCGATTTACCAAGAGGCTTTTTCGGAAGAGGAAAAGGACGGAAAGCGTGGATTATATTCCAAAAGCTCTCTGTCCTTCTCTATTTTCTTTACTTTTAGTATTTACAACACATTATTATTCTGTTTTGAGGGCATCGAAGCCCGAAGACGATTTTTTGCTTCCGTCCTCAAAAACCCATAATGCTTCGACTCCCGCCATTCCTTCTATCATCGAGATTCCGCTTTCAAATGGCATAGAAAAGACCGCCGTTGACAATGCGTCTGCTACCGCGGAATCCTTTGTTACAATGGAAACCGAAATGAAATATGCCGAGGGATACAGAGTATCCTTATCTATTATATGATGATATCTCTCACCGTTTACGGTATAGAAGCGCTGATATGAGCCGCTCGTTACGACCGAGGTATCCGCAATTTTCAAGGTTTCAATATAAGAGCCCAGAGGATCGAGCGGATTTTCTATACCGATATTCCAGCACTCGCCGTTTGGCTTTGCGCCGATTGCTCTGACGTTACCGCCGACACTTAAGGCATATCCGTTAATACCGCTTGATTCAAGCTCGGCGGCGATCCTCTCTGTCGCATATCCCTTCGCAATTGCTCCGACGTCTATGAGCATTTCGGGATCCGAAATAAAAACTGTGCTGTTTTCTTCGTCAATTATTAGATTGTTGATGTCCGTGTGCTTCGCCGCCTCGTTTAACCTTTCAAAACTTGGAAGCGCGGCGGAATTATAGTCAAGCCCCGCCTTTTCTCTCTCGTCGTGCCAAAGCTTTAACACGCTTCCCATAGCGACATTGGTTTCACCGGCAGTCAACGTATACATCTCCTTGCAGTAAATAAGAAGGTCGATAAGTTTTTTATCCACCCTACGCTCCACGTGAGAACCGTCGATAACGGCGTTTATATCCTTAATATTGGTTATACCAGCATACGACTTCTCGTATCCCTCGTCGGCGGCGGAATGGTATGCGTCGTAAAGCTTATGATACTCTGAAAGTCGGGTTTCAATTAATTTTGCTATGCGGTCAAACTCCTCTTTCGTTTCGGAATAGCCTATAACGGTGGTGACCGTGTCAAAATAATCGTAAAACGTTTTTGTAAACTTCTCCTTGTTCCCGATTTTTTCTCCGTTATTTTTCTTGCAGGACGCAAGGCAACCGAAAAGAATAGAAACCAAGATCAAAAGAGCTAAGATTTTTGAATATTTTTTCATATCAGCTCCCAAGCTTATGTATGAATGCTAAGGTTTTTATAGAGCAATTACTTAAAACAAGCAGTATTTTGTAAACATCTATTTACATTAACGGTATTTTTTAAGGTCTAAGTGCTTTATCATAAGAGCCGATGCTACGCCTACAAACAGTCCTGCAACAGTTCCCGTAAATACAAGGACTATCATATAATATCCTATTTCTCTCGTTCTCAGAATTAGGATTGCTACAAGCACCTGACCGAGATTATGGAAGATGCCTCCGAGGACGCTTATACCAACCTCGGAAAACATTCCGCTCTTTTTCAAAAGAAGCATCACACAAAAGCTAAGACACGCTCCCGCAAGGCTGTAAATCATAGTCAGAACGCTACCGAACAACAGCGCCGAGAGAAATAGCCTCACAAGTGATACCAAAGCCGCATCTGTAACGCTTGATTTAAAAAAGAGATAAACTATAATTATATTGGCAAGACCGATCTTAATTCCCGGCACAGCGCTAAAAAGCGGAGGTAAGAGAAACTCGACGTAGGATAGAAGCATGGCAACTGCTACGCCGAGTCCGAGAAGGGTTATGCGCCTTGTATTAAATTTTTTATTCATACCCGCGGCACGACTCCCTTTCCTACTTTATACTTATATCAACATTACCTTCTTCGCCGCCCTCAACGGTTACCGCGACTCTATGCGGCAAGCAGATAATGCTCTCTCCTCGCTTATTTATAGCGCGGTGGCTTTTGCATATACCGTCGGGACAGTCGGCATAGGTAACGCTAACCTTTCCGTCCTTTACCGTGACCGTGTTTTTATGCTCTCCGTTTTCCCCTGTTATCACATCAAAGGTGGTATCCGTGTCGAGAGAAACACGTTTATATATCTCACCGTTAACAGTTACGGAAACGACGCTTCCCTCCTTGGCGCAGCTTCTAAATATAAGAAAAGCACCGAGCGCCAAGGCGAGAATTACCGTTATGAGAATTATATCGTTCCTTATTTTATTTGCGGAATTCTTCATTGAAGCTTCCTATTTTCGCTATGCACTTTACGGGGCATACCTCATGGCACATTCCGCAACCCGTACATTTCGAATAATCAATTTTAGCAAGATTGTTTTCAACGGTTATCGCACCGTACGGACAGGTTTTCTCACACTTTTTACAAGCGATACAACCATTAGTGCATTTTTTTCTCGTCGCAGCGCCCGCATCATGACTCGAGCAGGAAACCGCAACCTTTGCATCGGCGGGAACAAGAGAAATGATGTGCTTAGGACAGGTCTTTACACACTTGCCGCAAGCTATACACTTATCGGGATTTATTCTTGCTATACCATCCTTGACGCATATAGCGTCCGTGGGACATACCGCAGCGCAATCACCGCAGCCAAGGCAACCAAACTTACATTTATTAGGTCCTCCGCATACAAGACACATAGCCGCGCAGGTGCGGAAGCCGTCGTAATCAGAGGAAGTATCGGTAACTTCTGGGGTTCCGTTACAGTGAACGTACGCTACCTTTCTTTCGGCAGCGGATACGTTAACGCCGAGAATTCCAGCTATGCCATCGGCTGCCGAAGCTCCTCCCGGAATACAAAGATTCGGAGCAGCCTCGCCTTTTGCAAGAGCCTGCGCATACCCGTCGCAACCGGTATATCCGCAAGCGCCGCAATTTGCACCCGGCAGACAATCTCTGAGCGCATTTGCCCTTTCATCGACCGGAACACCCATATAATGCGAAGCCAACGCAAGTACTATCGCGCAAACTATACCTACCGCAAAAAGAATACCTACGGCTATTAAAACGTCTATCATAATTAACCGAGCCTCCTTTATGCAAAAATGCTGTCAATAATACCGCCGAAGCCGAAGAACGCCAGTGAAACTATGGCTGCCGCAACGAGAGTTATGGGTAAGCCCTTAAATGTTTCGGGAATATCGGAATCCTCTATTCTTGAACGGACACCCGAGAAGAGCACCATTGCAAGAAGGAATCCGAGACCGCAGCCAAGAGAGCTGACCATAGATTCAATGAAATTGTATCCGTCGGTAATATTATTAATGGTTACGCCGAGAACGGCGCAGTTTGTGGTTATAAGAGGCAGATACACACCGAGGCTCTTATGAAGAGCGGGAATGTATTTCTTAAGCGCGATCTCTATAAACTGAACGAGAGCGGCTATTACGAGAATAAATACTATCGTCTGAAGATATCCTATTCCGAGCGGCTCGAGAACGAACATCTGCAAGGGCCACGTAGCAGCGGTTGCCATAAGCATTACGAAGATAACCGCTATACCCATACCCGTTGCCTGATTAAGCTTCTTTGATACGCCAAGGAAAGGACAAATTCCGAGGAATTTCTGAAGAACGTAGTTATTTACGAAAACGCTCGTAAGAAGAATATAAATCAAAATCTTAAAGTCCATAACTTACGCCTCCTTACCTTCACATTCACCGCTGCAGCTTGCCTTAGAGCAAACCGAGGCTGAGGGACAGCCCTCACAGGAGAAGTTCTTTCTCTTCTCGCTTCCCGCCTTAGGCCCGATCTTATTTACTATAGCAATCAGAACACCGAATACGAAGAAGCCGCCGGGAGCCTGAGTAAAGAACGGTATTTTATAGTTTTTAAGGAAAGGAATCGCGATTCCCGCAAAGCTGCCCGCACCGAGAACTTCTCTTACGGTTGCCATGGCAACGAGAGCGATAAGGAATCCTATGCCCATTCCGAGACCGTCGAGAGCCGAATCAATTACGCCGTTCTTTCTTGCGTACATCTCTGCTCTTCCAAGAATGATACAGTTAACGACTATCAGCGCAAGATAAACGCCCATCATATCGTAAAGATCGGGAAGATATGCATGCATTACAAGCTGAACCACCGTAACGAAGCCTGCTATAACTACTATATAGCAAGGAATTCTTACTGTATCGGGAATAATATTACGAAGCGCGGATATTACCATATTTGAGCAAAGAAGAACCACCGTTGCGGCAATACCCATACTCAATGCCGCTATGACGCTTCCCGTCTGCGCAAGAGTGGGGCAGGTTCCCAAAACGAGTACTAAAACGGGGTTTTCGGCAATAAGACCTTTTAAAAATATCGCAAGCTTTTTATTACTGCTCATCCGTTCTTCCTCCTTTTAATAATCATGGGAACTACCTTATAAGCCACAGTCAAAAGAACCACGGCTATAATCAATACTATACCTATAATCTTCGGTGTATTACCCGATTCTATCTGTTCAACCGCGTCGAGTCCCTCGTATAACGCATAGCGAAGCGAGGTAGATGTGTTAGTCGCGTTGGATACGAGGTCCGCATTTTTGATAAGAGCGAGAGCCTCCTTATCCATTCCCACTACCTTATCGTAGAATACGTCTACGACGTCCGACGTCGGCGGAACGTAGCCGTACATAGCGTCACTGGTTTTCCAGATAAGTTTTTTGATACTTTTTATTTTTCCGTCGTTGCCTACGTGCATAAGGGTTTCGGTTTCCGGAGTTCCGTATCTGCTCATAACGATAGCGTATACCGCATAACCCTCGTTACCTGCCTTGTATATACGCTTTACGTACTCGAGGTCATCGGGCGTTACGTCGGTAAATTCAACGTCCTTACCTATCATAGCCTTAGCGGTAGCCTTTATCTCAGCCTCGGAAAGAAGCTTATCGTTAGCGAGGAATACGTCTATTTTGCCCATTGCCTCAACGAGAGCGTCACGGAGCTTGGTTGACGTATTCGTTGCGTTAGATACGAGGTCCTCGGGATTAAGTGCCGAAAGTTCGCTCGTTTTCTTTCCTATAAGAGTTTCGTAGAATGCATTTACTACGTCGTCCGACGGTGGAACGTAGCCGTACATAGCGTCACTTGTTTTCCAAATAAGCTTATTGTAATCCTTAATTGTTCCGTCACTGCCGACGAAAATAAGAGTTTCTGTTTCGGGAGTTCCGTATCCGCTGATAACGAGGGTATAAGCAACGTAGCCCTCATCACCAGCCTTGTAAATACGCTTTGCGTACTTCATCTCCTCGGGCGTTACGTCGGTAAATTCAACGTTCTTTCCGACAAGCGCCTTTGCAAGAGCGATTATCTCGGAATCCTCTCTCGGAAGCTTTTCCTCTTCCGCGGTACCCGTTACGACCTTAACCGCCGTAACTATGGCGTTCTTGATAGCGGTGGATGAAACCGTTGCGCCGGAGAAGGTATCAACGCTCTCAACCTTATCCTTTGAAACGCCCGTGAAGTTATCGGTGTAATTAGCCATTCCCGCTTTACCGTGCGACTCAGCCTGACTCGTAACGACGGCTTTTGTTACGTTTCCGTCCTTGTCAACACCGACGGTAAGGGAGATTTCGCTCGCATAGCCCTGAACCGACATTGTTATCGCATAGCCCTTAAGCTTTCCGTCATCATCGCTGACCTTATACATATCAACGACGCTGCTCGGTGTTCCCTCAGGCTTATCCATAGGCTCGAAGCTTCCGTCTATTACTACCTTAAGCGAGCTGTATACCTTATCCGATTCGTTCTTCTTTATAGTGTCCTCGGTGAACATATTCGCAACGCCCAGAACTGCCGCAATAATAAGACATATAGCTGTAAGAACGATGACAGGCATTATATTGCTTTTCTTAAAGATCTTACTCATTTTATCTCACCTCCGAAGGGACGGTTTCTCGTCCAGATTTCGATATAAGGCGAAAGAATATTCATAATAAGTATCGCAAACGATACTCCCTCGGGGTAAGAGCCGAAGTATCTGATGAGGAAGGTTATGAGTCCGCATCCCAACGCGAATATCATTTTTCCCTTTCTCGTTATAGGCGTCGTTGAATAATCGGTTATCATAAAGACAGCGCCGAGAATAAGACCGCCCGAAAGAACCTGATAAAGAGCCATAGAAAAGTCGTTATACGCTATAAGCGAAAGAAGAAATACCGTCGCTACGTATATAAGGGGTGTTTCGAAGTATATTACCTTTCTCACGACGAGGTATATAAATCCTGCTATGAGAGCGACAGCGCACGTCTCACCGATCGCTCCGCCTCTCATACCCAAGAACATATCCTTAAGGCTTGGAAGAATACCGCCCTTTGAGATAACCGCAAGAGGCGTTGCTCCCGAAACAAGATCGGGGTTTGACGCTACCTTTGGTACTGCTCCGCCGCCGAGAGTTCCCGCAAATGATATAAGAAGGAATACTCTCGCGGTTATGGCGGGGTTGGCAAAATTCTGACCGATTCCGCCAAACAGACATTTAACCACGATTATAGCGAAAACAGAGCCTACGGCGCACTGCCAGAGAGGCGCTGTTACGGGAAGATTAAGTCCCAACAAAAGTCCTGTTACAACAGAGCTCAAGTCACCTACGGTATGAGGTCTTTTGGTGATAACGCAGAAAAGAAACTCAGAAGCAACCGCAAAGGAAACGGTTACCGCGCATACGAGAAGAGAGCGCATACCGAAAATTATGCAGCCCGCAACGAGCGCCGGAAGGAGCGCTATAATAACATCGAGCATGATGTGAGTCGTTTTTCTCGCCGTTCCTATATGAGGAGATACGTCTATATGAAGCTTATTTTCCATTACATGCCTCCTCCTTTGCCTTTTTCTCCGCAAGATAATTTCTTAGCTTTGCTTTCGAAAGCTTATTGATTTCTACAAGCGGCTTGCCCGCGGGACAAATGAACGAGCAGCATCCGCATTCCATACATATATCTACCCTGAGCTTTTCGAGCTTCTCAACGTCATCGTTTTTATATGCGTACATATATCCTCTCGGGTTTAGAGAAAGAGGACAGTGGCTGATACAAGCTCCGCAGTGGATACAAGCGGTTTCACGCTTCGGCTTAGCCTCTGCCGCCGTAAGACCGAGTATCGCATTGGTATTTTTCATCACGGGCATATCAAGGCTCTCTATTGCGGAGCCCATCATCGGACCACCGAGAAGAACCATATAAGGCTCGCTCTTAAAGCCTCCCGCAAAGTCGATAACGTCGGCTACCGACGCTCCGATTGGAGCAATAACGTTTTTAGGCTCGGTTACGCTTCCGCCGTCAACGGTTACACACTTTGAAACAAGCGGAATTCCGGTTTTAAGATAGTTTCCTATAGCGGCAACCGTCGTGCAGTTTGAAACTATAACTCCTACGTCAAGAGGAAGCTTTCCCGCAGGAATTACCTTGCCCGTTGTGTGATAAACAAGAACCTTCTCTCCGCCTTGAGGATAAACGCTCGGCAAAACCGCTACCTTTATTCTCTCATCTCTTGCGGCAAGATTTCGCATACTCGCGATCGCTTCGGTCTTGTTTGCTTCAATTCCTATTATAACGTTGGTTATTTCGAGAAATTCGCATATTGACGCTATTCCGCAATACAAATCCTCGCTCTTGTCGACCATAGTTCTGGTGTCGCTCGTTATATAGGGCTCGCACTCCGCTCCGTTAATTATGAGCGCGTCGATTTTTTTACCGTCCGGAACATTGAACTTTACGTACGACGGGAAGCCTGCGCCTCCAAGACCTACCGTTCCGCTTTTTTTGATAGCCTCGACAAGACTCTGCTTGTCGGTTACTATGGGGGGCTCAATGGAAGAATCGTAGGTCATATTGCCGTCAGATTCGATTTTGATTGCCGGGCACGTAGCTCCGGAGGGTAAGCTCACCTCAACTATCGACTTAACCTTTCCCGAAACACTTGAATAAACGGGAGCTGAAACAAATCCGTTCTGCTCCGCTATCAACGTGCCTACGAATACCTCGTCGCCAGCCTTAACACAGGGGATTGCCGGCTTTCCGATATGCATTGCCGTCGGTATAGTCACCTCACTCGGCACAGGCATTTTGACTGCCGGCATAGCTGCTGTATTTTTTCTATGCGGTACGTGAACACCGTGAAGGAAAAAACGCATACTTAAATTCCTTTCTGCCTTTTGGAAATCCAAAAGAATATTATTTTACCGTATATATTATATAGGCGATTGTAATAATTGTCAAGAAAAGTTAATTTATTAACAATTAATGTTGCAATTTCACCAATAGCAACCGCCAAAAATTGAACTTTTTAACCACAAAATCCATTTTGCTCCAAATTATACTATATTGTTGACCGAAAGAAGTCTTTTGATACTTCAAAATTATCCGTTGGCTATTGACTTTCAAAACGTACCGATGCTAAAATATACTCGCAAAGGCTCGGCAGGATGCATAAAAATCCCGAAGCGCGCCATAATGAAAACGAGGGAAAAACACATGAATTCAAAAAATTTGTTCGGCACGGACATAAAAATAACCGACGTGATATTCGACTTCGGACAGGTTCTCGTAAAATTCGATCCCGAATATATGTGCGGCAAATACCTTTCCGATAAAGGCGACGTAAGGCTTTTATCCAACACACTTTTCTCAAGATATTACTGGGACAAGCTTGACGCGGGGACTATCGGCGACGAGGAGCTTTTATCCGACGTTAAAGCAAAAATTCCGGAGCGCTTACACGAAGCTTGTGAAAAGATATACTACAACTGGATATACAATCTGCCCGAAATTGAAGGTATGAGAGAGGTTATAGCTCTCTGCCGTGAAAAAGGCTTCGGGATATACCTTCTTTCAAACATCTCGGAATATTTTGCGCGCCACAGCGACCAAATACCTATACTTTCCTTATTTGACGGGTGTGTATTCTCCGCTACGGCGGGATACGTCAAGCCATCGGAGGATATCTTCCGCCATATAACGTCAAAATTCGCGCTGACACCATGTAAAACCTTATTTGTCGATGACAATGCTATGAACGTAAGCGGAGCTGAAAAATTCGGAATTACTTCATATCTTTTCGATGGGAACGCAAAAAGGCTTTACAGTTTTATTAAAAGTCTTCCCTAACTTAAAATCTCCGTCTTGCTACAGCCGAGACGGAGATTTTTCTTCGATTTTGAAAATTATTGTTTACATATTACATTTTTTTAATGTCGTAGGTGGATTTATGAGCGATAATGAAGAAGTTAAAAAAATCAATATAAAGCAATTTAAAGATCTCGGTATAGCGGTGATAAAATCAAAGGAAATGAAGTATGCCTTAAGACGTATTTTTCTATCCCTTTTAACAGTTTTTGCTGTTATAACGATAACCTTTTTCGCAATGCACGCAATCCCCGGCGGACCGTTTCAAGCCGAAAAGGCTCTTTCCCCCGAGGCAGAGGCGGCCTTGCAAGAAAAATACGGACTTGACAAGCCGATTATAGTTCAGTATCTTACGTATTTGAGGGACGTATTTATTAAATTTGATTTTGGACCTTCGCTTAAGCAAAAGGGACGAGATACTACCGAAATAATATTTGACGGTCTGGCGGTTTCGGCAAGGCTCGGAATTTTTGCCGCTCTCGCCGCTCTCATAATAGGAGTAGCTCTCGGCGCTTTGGCAGCCGTTAAGAAAAATTCACACACGGATAGGGTGATAATGGTAATCACGACCGCTCTCGTTTCTATGCCGTCGTTCATAATGGGAACTATTCTTCTGACTGTTTTTTCAATAAGGCTTGGTTGGTTTCCTGCATCACTAAGCGCACAAACGGGTATACGCGGGTTCATTTTGCCAACTCTTACTCTTTCTCTTTATCCGTTGGCTTACATTACACGCCTTACGCGCTCCTCTATGCTCGACGTTCTCGGCCAGGACTATATAAGAACCGCTAAGGCGAAGGGCGTGTCACGTTTTGGTATAGTTTTTCGCCACGCAATGAAGAATTCGCTTCTTCCCATCATAACCTATTTCGGTCCTATGCTCGCTTACATTATCACGGGCTCGCTCGTGGTTGAAAGAATTTTTGCCGTAGGCGGTGTTGGGCGTGATTTCATCGGAAGCATAAGCAACAGAGACTATCCTCTGATTATGGGAACTACGATAGTTCTTTCCGTGCTTGTAATTTTTATGAATCTGCTCTCAGATATGCTTTACCGCCTCGCAGACCCGAGAATATCATCGTAAATATGTTTATCTTACCCGAACACGAGAGGAATTTTAATGGAAAAGAATGATCTTGTATTTGAAAATTATGAGTGCGCCTTCGCACGTCTTGAGGTTAAAGAACGTATATCGGAGCAAAAAGACGAGGAAGCGCCAAGCTTTTTCAAGGACGGGCTCAGACGTTTTATTAAAAACAAAACCGCTCTTATTTCCCTTGCGGTTATCATAATTATAGTGCTTAGCGCAATATTTATACCGCTTTTCTGGCCGTACAGCTACGATAAGCAGCTCGGTATAACTCTCGGCGAGCCTGTTGATGCCTCATACTCCAATCTCGCTCCATTTGAATACGGCACAACAGAACAAGCAAAAAGAGACGCGGGAGAGTTCGTCTTTCCGCATATTTTCGGAACTGACAGCCGAGGCAGAGATTATTTCATAAGAGTTATACACGGAGCGAGAATTTCGCTTGCGGTTGGATTTTTTGCAAGCATTATCGTGCTTATCGTGGGGCTGACGGTTGGCGCTATCAGCGGATACAAGGGCGGCGCTGTGGATCTTTTTATAATGCGGATAGTTGACGTTATCTATTCTCTTCCTGATATGCTTATGGTCATACTTCTCGCCTCAGTGCTGAATGCCGCTCTGAAAAACACCAATATCGCATTTCTCGATAAGATAGGCACGAACGTTTTCTCTTTATTTGTAGTTTTTGCTCTCTTCTACTGGGTTTCTATGGCACGGCTTGTGCGCGCGGAGATACTGTCATTAAAAAAGCAGGAATACGTTCTCGCCGCAAAAAGCTTCGGCGCCGGCAGTGGATGGATAATAAAAAAGCATCTTTTACCAAACTCTATCGGCGTTATTCTTATTTCGACCGCTCTGCAAATTCCGAGCGCAATATTCACGGAAAGCTATCTTTCATTTCTCGGGTTAGGAGTCAACGCGCCTATGCCCTCCCTCGGCTCTCTCGCCTCAGAGGCTTTAAACGGAATAAGCTCATATCCCGAAAGACTCGTTATTCCCGCTCTTTTTATATCTGTGATAGTGCTTTCTCTGAACCTTGTCGGCGATGGGCTGAGAGATGCTTTTGATCCAAAGCTGTCATAATGATAATAAAGGAAAGGAGAGAGCTATGGCTCTTCTTGAGGTAAATAATTTAAGCACATCTTTTTTTAGTGAAAAGGGTGAGATAAAGGCGGTTAGAAACGTATCATTTAATCTTGACTCGGGAAAGGTTTTGGGGATAGTCGGAGAATCCGGCTCGGGAAAATCGGTTACGGCTTATTCGATAATGGGTCTTCTGCCTCCAAGCGCAAGAGTTGTCAGCGGCTCGGTAAGGCTAATGGGAGAGGAGCTTATCGGAGCTCCGGAAGATTTTATGCGCAAAATACGCGGAAACAGAATCTCAATGATTTTTCAAGACCCTATGACCTCGCTTAACCCTACCTATACTGTAGGAAAGCAGCTGACCGAGGCAATTCTAATCCATAACGATACGACAAAACGCTCCGCAAGAACGCGCGCCACAGAAATACTGCGTATGGTCAATATCAGTGATACCGAGCGAAGAATGAAACAATACCCCTTCGAGCTTTCGGGCGGAATGCGGCAAAGGGTGATGATAGCTATGGCTCTCGCGACAGAGCCTGATATTCTTATCGCCGACGAGCCGACTACCGCTCTCGACGTAACCATACAGGCATCAATTCTCGACCTTATGCTCTCATTGCAAAAAAAGCTCGGAATGTCTATAATAATGATCACGCACGATCTCGGTGTTATTGCGAAAATGTGCGACGAGGTTATAGTTATGTATGCGGGAGAAATTGCCGAAAAAGGAAGCGCTACTGATATTTTCTATGATCCAAGACACGAATATACAAAAGGGCTTTTACGCTCTGTTCCAAAGGCTGAAAACGTAAAGCAGCGGCTTTCGGCTATACCGGGAAACGTTATAAACTTAAGAGAGATTCCCGAGGGATGTCCTTTTGCTGAGCGCTGCGGAGAAGCTATGAATATATGCGCGGTAAAAAATGCAGATGAGGTAAAAATCAGCGAAGGACACACCGCAAGATGCTGGATGAATCAAAAAAAAGAATATTTAAGGTCAAACGGAGAAGGACACCGTGAGTAGAAAGGAAAAAAAGCTTATCGAGGTACGTAACCTCAAAAAACACTTTGAGGTCAAGGACAGAGCGTTTTCAAAAACGACACTTGCCGCAGTTGACGGTATATCTTTCCATATAGCCGAGGGAGAGACGCTCGGGCTTGTCGGTGAATCCGGCTCGGGAAAAACTACCGCAGGCAGAACGCTGCTACACCTTTACAAGCCCACCTCGGGCGAGGTTATCTACCGCAAAAATCCAATAAAAACAAAGGAAGATATAGCGATGCTCAGAAAACGGGCGTCCTACGTCTTTCAGGATCCGTATTCATCGCTGAATCCAAGAATGACGGTAGCGGATATTATTGCCGAGCCTCTTGATTTGCACGGACTTTATCAAACCGCGAAGGAAAGACGCGAGAAGGTACTCTCCTTGATGGATAGGGTAGGTCTGAACAGCGAGCATGCCTCACGCTATGCCCACGAATTTTCGGGAGGGCAAAGACAGCGAATATGCATTGCCCGAGCGCTTGCGCAAGGTCCCGAATTTTTAGTTTGTGACGAGCCCGTGTCAGCTCTTGACGTTTCAATCCAAGCGCAAATAATAAATATGTTTGAGGACTTACGATACAGGCTCGGACTCACTTATTTATTTATTGCTCACGATCTGCTCGTGGTAAGGCACGTAAGCGACAGAATAGCTGTTATGTATCTTGGCGAGATAGTAGAGCTTGCGGAAAGCGACTCGATATACAAAATTCCTCTTCACCCATATACGAAGGCTCTGATATCAGCAATTCCCATTCCCGATCCAAAGGCTATGGCAAAAAGCAAGAGAATAGCGCTCGAAGGCGAAATACCGAGCCCTGTAAATAAGCCGGACGGCTGTCCGTTCAGAACGCGGTGTCCTTGGGCAAAAGAAATATGCGAGGAGGAAAAGCCAAAACTAAGAGAATTCTACAAGGACCACTTTGTTGCTTGTCACAGAGCGGAAGAATTAACAATTTAGAAAACAATGGTTTACATTTTAACCCATTTTAACTAAGAAGGAGCAAAAAATGAAAAAGCTGATAGCTTTGGTGCTTTTTGTGATTAACGTCATCTTTACTTTCACTTCGTGCGGAAAAAGAAGTGAAAACTCAATGCCAACGCTTGAGTATTTATATAACACTTCGGAAAGCCATCAGGCAGTAGGAGAATATATACAAAGCGCCCTTGCCGCCGCAGGAATAAGAGTTACCCTTTCGAATCAGGAGTGGGGCGCTTTTTTAAGCACTCGCAAATCGGGAGATTATACCTTAGCAAGAAACGGCTGGCTTGCCGATTTCTCCGATCCCGTATCGTTTCTTGATATGTGGGTATCGAGCTCCGGAAATAACGATATCGGGTTTGGCAAAGGGTGGCATAAGGACGTTTCTATATATTCGCTAGACTTAAGAGATGAGGGATATGACGTATTTGTTGAAGGAGGAACGTGGAGCGAAACCTACGACAGACTTATCGCTATAATCAAGACCTGCACAGACGTAAATAAGCGCTTTCGTCTTATGCATTTAGCCGAGGATATGATAATGGATACGGGCTGCATTATGCCGCTTTATTTTTACACGGACCTATACATGAAGGACAAATCGCTTGAGGGATTTTATTCGAGTCCATTGGGAATAAAGTTTTTCTCCGGCACGTCGTACGGGGGCAAACAGTCGATTTCTGTTTCACTCGCGAGTGAACCGCAGTCCCTTGATCCCGCACTCAGCTCGACGGTCGACTCCAACACTATGCTCTCGCATCTTTTCTCGGGACTTACTAAATGGAGCGTAGATAAAACGGGAAATGCCGTTATCGTTCCCGACGCCGCTGAAGCCTTGCCTCTCGGTGTACAAAACGCTGACGGAAGCGTGACTTACGTTTTCACTCTCCGTGAAAATATGACGTGGTCTGACGGAAAAAGAGTTACGGCGCATGATTTTGAATTTGCATGGAAGAGGGCGGCTTCTCCCGCGCTTGGCGCAGATTACGGTTATATGTTCGAAGTTATAAGGGGTTACGGTGGAAAAAACGAAGATTTAAACGTTTCGGCTCTTGACGAAAGAACATTATCGGTGACGCTTGAGGTTGACGTGCCGTACTTCTATGAGCTTCTCGCATTTCCTACCTTCTTCCCCGTGCGAGAGGACGTTATCAAAAACGAATCCTGGGCGGCTGACTCCTCTACCTTCATCTCAAACGGCGCTTATACTATGGAGGCGTGGAATCATAACAGCCTTATCACTCTCGTGAAAAATAAAAATCATCACTCGGCAAATACCGTTACAATGCCGAAAATCAACTTTTTCCTGTCCGATGACGGAAATAATATGCTCGCCAATTTCAAAAACAGAGACTGGCAGTTTATAGACAATCTACCGACAAATGAAATCAAAGCATTAAAGACCGAATACGGCGACGAGTTCTTCACAGTGGGGCAAATAGGAACCTATTATATCTCCTGGAATATCAACAAAAGCATTCTTCCTCGCTCAAGCGAGCTTTCGGGAAATGAAAGAGCTTTGGCTGAGGCTGAGATCAGAAAAGCTATAAATATGATTCCCGACAGAAATTATATAGCCGAGGAAATCGGTCAGGCAGGGCAAATTCCGGCATCAAGCTTTGTGGCTCTAGGTATTAAAAACCCGGATGGTAGCGAATTCTCGGCTACCGCCGGCGGAAATAATAATTATTCGGGATATTTTGACGTTTCAAGAGATGCTTACCGAGAAAACGTTCTCGGCGCGGTTGAGGTTTTAAAGAAATACTACGATCTCGACATCCCGTAGCGTGTATCAAAAAGTCATGGTCAAAACGACGGTGCTGCGCCATTCAGGCGCAACCGAATAAGAAGGGGTTGTCTCATTAAGAATTCAACAAAATCAATGCAAAAACAGGAAAAATGCGGAAAACCGCAGGTTTTCAACCTTAAACCCCTTTAAATTTGATAGAAGTGAAAGTGGAGATGCTGACTTATCAACATCTCCATTTGTTTTTTATTCGTTTATGCCTAAATGCGACAGCCCCACTTTTATGATTTTTTGAGGAAGACATTATCCGTGGCGAGTACGCTGCTTATATGACTTTAGAGGCAATAATTATCAAAAAAAGTTTTTATTAACAATTTGTTAACAAATTTTGACCTTTTATATGGTACAATACTTAAGGTTCGCGCATGTACGTGCGCTATAAAAATAAAGAAAAGGAAAGAAAAGAAACAATGAACATTTTGTACGAAAGTATTCTTGAGCTTTTCACCGAGACAGGCTGGAAATACGTAGTTATGTGGCTTATCGGCGGACTCCTTATCTTCCTTGCGATAAAGAAGGATATGGAACCTACGTTGCTTCTCCCTCTCGGCTTCGGTACTATTATGGTCAATCTCCCAAATTCCGGAGCTATCGGTGCTGAAGGCCCTCTCACAACTCTATTCAATGCGGGTATCGCAAACGAATTGTTCCCACTCATACTCTTTATCGGTATTGGAGCGATGATAGACTTCGGTCCCGTTCTCTCAAATCCTAAGCTTATGATTTTCGGAGCTGCGGCGCAGTTTGGTATATTCTTTACATTCTGCCTTGCATCTATGTTCTTCGACCTTCCCGCTGCGGCATCTATCGGTATTATCGGTGCCGCTGACGGTCCTACCGCTATAGTAGTTGCAAATAAGCTTCTCGGACCTACTTCATCCATTACCGGTGCTATAATGGTTGCCGCATATTCGTATATGGCGCTTGTTCCGATTATTCAGCCACCTGTTATCAAGATGATGACTACGAAAAAGGAAAGACTTATCCGTATGCCCTACAAGCCTCAGACTATTTCAAAGACTACGAGAATTCTCTTCCCCATAATCATCACCATAATTGCAGGTCTTGTTGCTCCCTCTTCTGTTGCGCTCGTTGGATTCCTTATGTTCGGTAATCTTATCCGTGAGTGCGGAGTTCTCGACTCGCTTTCCGAAACTGCTCAGAAGGTTCTCGCAAACCTCGTTACGATATTCCTCGGTATCACTATCGCATGTCAGATGCATGCCGAGAAATTCCTCAATCTCAGTACTCTTCTTATACTCGCTCTCGGTCTTTTCGCATTCATATTCGATACCGCGGGCGGCGTTCTCTTCGCTAAATTATTGAACCTCTTCCTTAAGGAAAAGATCAATCCTATGATCGGTGCTGCAGGTATTTCCGCATTCCCGATGTCAGGTCGTGTCGTTCACAAGATGGGGCTTGAGGAGGATCCTCAGAACTTCCTTCTTATGCAGTCTATAGGAGTAAATGTTTCAGGACAAATTGCTTCTGTTATTGCCGGCGGTCTTATCTTAAGCTTTATGCTTCCGCTTATTTAATCGGTGAAAGGAGATAAAGTATTATGAAAAAATCAACTAAAATCGTAACTCTAATTCTTATGCTTGTTCTTACCTTCTCCGTATTTGCGGTATCCGCTTTTGCTGCAGAATCCGCGGAAGAGATCGCAAAGGACATCGTTGAGGAGCTTGAAAAGGAAGCTTCGACTAAAATTGAGGTTGACTTCGACGCGGGACGCTTCGTTGACTCGCTTCAATACATGTGGAAGGGTATGCTCTGTATATTCATAGTAATCGGAGCTATCATTCTTTGCATCTACGGTCTTAATAAAGGTATTAACGCTATTGTGGCTAAGAAGGCGCAGAAGACCGAAGATCAATAATTTTCTAATAAACATGCTGTCACCTTAAGACAGAATCCAATAAAAATGGGTTAGCTCAGCTCTGAGTTAACCCGTTTTTATTTTACTTAAAATGTTAATTCATTTCAAACAAGAGCTACAGAGATGTTGCCGATTTCACGCAATGCCTCTGTAGCTTTTCATAATATTTTTTACCAAATAACTATATTGTTATTCTCATCGTAATACCAGAAGTTGCCCTCGGTAGTGGGCTCATTTTTACTGTAATAATATCGAACCGCACAATCAAGCGTCTCTTTACCGTAATCATCTATATAAATAGATTCCCAAT
>SVUD01000047.1 GCA_015063445.1 Oscillospiraceae bacterium | reverse complement strand
AATGAGCTGCGCTCATTGAGCCTCTTCTCAGAGGGCTCTGCATAAATATGATGCAAACTATTGCATCATATTTATGCAGAGGTATCGAAGTGGTCATAACGGGGCTGACTCGAAATCAGTTTGTGGGTAACACCACACGAGGGTTCGAATCCCTCCCTCTGCGCCAAAAGGTTCAATTTAACCCATCTGGGTTAGATTGAACCTTTCTTTTTGGCACAGACGGAGGAGCGAACACTCGTTCGCAAAGCGATACGAGGGCTTCGCATACCGCAGGAACATAGCAGGCCTCGAGGCACAAGGTATCCGCGGTATCTGCGTCGCGAGGCGCACAAAGCTTCACTCGGTATAAGGCGGTACAATTATCTCGTGCATTTCCCCGTAGTATCAGTCTTGCATAGCAAGTTTATATCTTGAAAGTACGAGGTTCTTTACTTCCTTTGCTTTTACCTTCATATTTATTCTTTCAATAACCGTATCTATCGTCTCTTCGGTTACTGCCGGGATGTACTCCTGATACTTCGGGTGAGCTACTATAACCTCACGGAAGAGCGATATCAACAAGTCATTTGAGTTCGGTTTTGCCGGGTAACCGCGAGAAATAAGAGCCATATTATTATCGTAGTTCGGTGCGAGCCCGAGGAGTTTTCCGCTTTTCACGTCACGCAGAAGCCCGAAGTTGTTTGTATGCCTATCGGGGTTCGCGCAGATGGTATCCATAAATATCATTTTTATATAGTCGGGTATCGCTTCGGGGCATATACGCTCGAGTGCTTCGATTACCGCGAGATAATCCTCGTTATCTCCCATAAATGCGGACGCCGGCTCGAAGTTTACCCTTGCGTGAGAGGTGAAGTCCCTGGTCTTAATATAACCCGTTCCTCTCTCGTATATTGCCATATTCATTCCGAGTGTCTTACCAAGCTCATAAACAAACAGTTCCGAGAACATTTCAGAAAGTGTTGCTTTCTTATGCATCCACCATTCGCCTGACCTCAGTCTCCAACATTTCTCGAAGCTTCCCACGTTCGTAAGCTCGGGAGAACGAGTGTGTCCTCTTGAAGCCGCTTGGTTGAAGCTGTCGTAATTTCCGCGCAGGGCGAGGCTGGCGAAGTAGTCGTTATCGAATTTAACGTCGGCATATGTGAGTGACGAGCCTATCGGTCTAATCCAATAGTTATCGGTAATGGTCGCCGCGTTCACGTGAATGACGGTGGAAATATCGTCCTTGTTTTCAAGGCGAAGCGCCTTTTTCAAGAGTCTGGCATTAGTTCTCTTGTTATCTATAGCTCGTGATTTGAGCCACATATCAGAATCATCGAAAATTTTGAAATATAACGGGAGAAGAGATTCGTTGTGAACGGTTAGATTATTATCATTCCAGGTCGCAACAAGCGTATCTCCAGAGAGTATTTCATAAGCATCTTTAGTAGGCGCATTTTTGTTCAAGATTGGCTTGTCGGGCACAAATTCCATTATATCATCAAGCTTACAATCGAGAACGGAGCATATCTTTCCAAGAACTTCAACTGTAACATTGTCGCCTCGGCTCATTTTACTGATAGTGGTAGGATTTATTCCGGCAAGTAAGGCAAGCTCCTTCTTTTTCATATCTTTGTCTATAAGCAACTTCCAAAGCTTTTTATAGGTAACTGCCATAACAAACTCCCACGTTTCTTTTTTTACATTGTATCACAAAAAACTCATTTTAGCAACAAATTAATTTGTCTTTCTCCGAATCTTCTGATTTTCACGCTTATAATGGATATTATCATTCAAAAAAGTGGACAAAATGCAGCGTGAAGTTGGAAAATAATATTGACTATTTTGGAACAATATGCTATAATAGTTACATCAAAAATTATGGAGGTTGTTATGCATACTAAGGAACAGGTAAAGCAATATATGCTGAAGCTTATTGCCGCTAATGATACGAGCCTTGTAGCTAAAACCGTAGAATACTTTGGAAAATCAAAATCGACAATTTACAATTATTTGAAAGAAATGTGCGAAACGGGTATCATTTCTAAAACTGAATCTGGATATGAACTTGTTTCTAAAGAGTACAAATTTTCATATAAAAACACAGGAAAGCTTTCTGAAAGCCGTATTTGTACACAAGATTTAGAGCCTCTTATAAAGACGTATCCAAAGAATGTAATTTCGATTTGGCGATATGTATTTATGGAGATGATGAATAATGCCATTGAGCATTCTGAATCCAGTGATATAACGCTTACTGTTAAAATTGACAATGTAAAAACTACGGTACTGATTGAAGATAATGGGTTAGGAATATTTAAAAACATCCAGAGATATATGGCGAATGAGTTTGATGAAGAACTTCCGCTCGATGAATGCGCTACGTTGCTGTTTGCAGGAAAATTCACCACAGAAAAAAGCATGCATTCAGGAGAAGGTATTTTCTTTACCTCGCATATGATGGATGAATTTATGATAGTTTCGGATGATATAGTTTTCTCTCGTGACAACTTTAGGGATGAACAGTTCGAATCCTTAAAAAAATCTTCCGGTACTCTTGTTGCAATGTCGCTCTCGAACAATTCAAAGAAAACATCTCGTGAGATATTTGATCGTTTTTCTAATGTTGACGATGGTTTCATAAAAACTTCTATACCGATAGCTCACGTATTTCCAAACGGTGATCCTATTTCTCGTTCTGAAGCTAGAAGACTTGGTGAGTTGATAACGAATTTCAAGGAAGTAGATCTTGATTTTGCAGGTAACGAAGAAGTTGGTCAAGCTTTTGTCCACGAGCTGTTCGTCGTTTGGCAGAGGAATAATCCGGATATAAAACTAAATGTTATTAACGCTTGTGATAACGTAGATTTTATGATAAGGCGAGTTATTAACACAAAGTAAAAGTATAGGCTGGGCACTTGCCCGGCCTTTCGTGCTATTTAAGGAATTCGGTAATTAGTTTTTGATGTTTTTCGCTTTCTTTAAAATTTTGAATCAGTATCCGAAAAAAATCGACAATGTAAAGAAAGAGCGGCAGACTCTTGACGTTTTCCCTTGAAGCAGACTTGAAGGCTTTTTGTTTCTTCAAGCATCTGCTCTTCGGGAATTACATCATTTTTCAATTAAGTCTGCCGCCTTAGTTATTTAATTTGCTTTTGCGGGGGATCTCAAATCAGCTTTTATATTACTTAAACGCTGCTACGAGATCTGCCCATTTTTTCTTTTTAATCACGAACCAAATGAGCGAGAACGCGCCCGAAAGAGTGGCAACTGTTCCGCCTGCCGTAATCGCTACGACTGCCGCGGGTGACATTCCGCCCTTTGCGGGAATGACAACGGTTTCAACCGTTCCGCAATGAGAGCAGGTTACTCTTCCCTCTCCGTCAGTCTTTCTCGTAGGCTCGGTGATAATCTCGGTTGCACCGAAGGAATGAGCGTTCTTTTGACGAGTAACGCCGCAAACGTTACACTCAGCGTCGCATACGCTGTCATATACGTGACCTACGTTTGCTCTCGTTGCCCTACATACGTTACACTCAGCGTCGCATACGCTGTCGTATACGTGCTCACCTGTCGTTCTCATTGCCTTACATACGTTACATTCCGCATCGCACTCATTATCGTACGTATGCTCCGTAACATTTCTTGTTTCTCCGCAGAGGCACTCTTCGTAGTGCGTATATTCGTCGTGCGATAGACTGTACGACTCGGTATGAAGCACTTTTACGTAGCTGTATACAAGGTTTGATTTCATTATGCCTTCAGCCTTCTCACCGTTTTCGGTGTAGTATGCGTAGCAGGCGCCGGGAAGCAGACTCTCAAGCGTTGAGAATCTTTTTGAGCCCGCAATTATGCTTATACTCTCGGTAAATTCGCCGCCGGTGATCTCTACGTCAACACCTTCGGGATAAGCCAAAACAAACGCCTCGATCGTTCCGCCTTTTATTCTGATCTTTGCGTAATCATCATTTATCGATATGCCATTGCCGCCCGTCTCCAATAAATCGATGTTTCCGCCTTCAATGATAAGCTCACCGCCGGTATAATCAGAGTCAAACATCACTTTGAAATTCTCTATATTGCCGCCACAGACGGTTAATTTGCAGCCGTAAACGTAAATCTCATTGTCGATTATAAGCTTTCCTGCTTGATTTTTGCTTCCGTCGGTAATTGTGAGATCGGTATCGTACATTCCTATATTGCTGACAGTAAGCTCAAATCCGTTAAGGTCGATAACAATCTCACCTACGTATTCGAGATAGAGGTAATCCTCGGTAGCGTCGCAGTCCGCAAGCAAGGTTATAACCGCTTTGTTGAGTTGACGTATATCATCGAATACGTCATACAGATCGTTGTAATACACAACGTAGCCGTTGCCCTCAACTTTTATAATTCCGTTAGCCTCTTCATCGCAAATCTCACACACGAGGTTTTCATCATACTTATGAGGAGCATAGTATCCGTATTCATACTCGCATATATCACATATCGCGCGAGCTTCACAGGTTGCCGTGCCGCCGCTGTGACTTTCCTTAGAGATTATGAATCCACAGTCACACGCATACCAGTGATATTCGTTATTCGCGTCATACTCTCCCTCATCCGGAATAACAGTCACGTGCGAGAGCTTGAAGTAATCGTAAAAGTCATAACCATCCAAATCGGGATATACACGCGCTCCGTTCTCTCCAAACGCAGCAATACAGTCCGCAAGGATTATTATCTCATCTATGTACTCAAGGTAGCTTCCCTCGGAAGTAATGGAATAGAATTCTCCTCCGTTTACGCAAAGTTCCGTATCATCATCAATATCGAAGTTGATATAACCGAACATTCCGCCCGATATTGTTAAATAGATGTTGTAGTAATCCGAGTCGGTATCGATATCTAAATCATCAAACGTTCCGCCGTTGATAACAAGCTCGACGTTACCATTCTCGGGATCAAGGTCGATATTCAGCGTTCTTATATTTCCGGCTTCAAATACAAGCTTACCTTCGTAAATGTCAATAGTTGAATCGAAGTAAAGCGTACCCGTATTTCTCTTTGAAGTATCGGTTATGATAAGAGTTGAGCCGTAGAGATTCACTTCATCGATAGCCAGGCTATATCCGTTAAGGTCAAGTGTTATAACAGCGCCGGAATTAAGGTTTATCTCTTCATCGCGAACGATATAGTTTGAGTCCACCGTAACGGTTGCGTTTTCAAGACTGTCAGCCTTCTTGAAAGCATCATAGCTCGTTCCGAAGTACCATTTTTCGCTTCCGTCGGATACCGTGAAGATCGCGTTTTCATTGCATACGGTACAAACGCCCTTTGAATTGTACTTATGGCCCTTGGGATCGGTATACTCATCGTTACAGATATCGCATATAGCTCCCGTATCGCAGGTTGCTTCACCGCCTGAGCATGCGGTTTTGTCGCTTCTGAGATTACAATACTCGCATACGCTCCAATGCACGCCGTTATCCGATACTGTGATTTCGCCGGTGAAATGGGTATCATCGTGAGATAACGTAAACGCGCCTTCGTAATTGAAAACATCGAGCGGTAAAACAAGCTCTTCGTTATTCTCGTCAAGAAGAGTCAGGCATTTCGCGTCGAAGTAGTACGCAAGGTCATATCCATATTCCGATTCAATTGAAATTCCCGTCTCAAAGCTCGCTTTTCTTACTGCAATCTCCGAATTGTCAGCAATGTGGAAATGTACGTTATTTTCAAACGTTGCTCCGTCTAACAGAAGATATGACGATATATCAAGGTATATACGCAATTCATCAAATACTACGTCTTTAAGTACAAGCATACCGTTTATGACGTGTATATCGCCTGATATAGAATCTAAGCTTCCGCTCTTCTCTTCGCTGCTATCCGTAACGGTAAGCTTAGCGTCGATAACGCCAACCAATCCGTAAACTAAAAGCTGCATACCGTTAAGATCAATAGTGAGATCCGCTCCGATTACGTTAAGGCTCGGTATCTCCATTGACATATCGCCCATATACATAACGTCGGAATAAAGGATAATCTTAGCTGATTCTTTCGAGAGCGCACAGTCAAGCGCATCGGCAAAATCGTTAAAGCCGAAATGCTTGCCCGAAGCCTCTACAATGATGGGCGCAGACTCGCCGCATAAGGTACACTCTGTTCCCTCTCCGAACGTGTGAGGCTCGATAAAGGCAGCTATATCGTTCTCGCATTCAAACCAATGGTTATACGCGTCGCTCACGTAAGAGGTTTTATTCACGTGCCCGTCATCGTGAATGAGCTTGAATTCACCCTCATAGGTGATTGCGGTAAAATCTATATCCACGTGGTTTCCGTCCGCGTCAAGATAGGATACGCAGGGAGCGGATGAGAACACTGCCGAAAGCGCCGCATTCTGAGTTCCTAAAACAGTTACGTTTTTAAACGTTCCGCCTTTTATTATCGGATTAAACTCCGTATCTTCGTTAAGCATTATCGAAATATCATTAAAGATACCGCCGTTTATCTTCACAGAGCCTAAGAATTCTCCTTCGAAGAATCCGCCATTTATCGTAGCAGAGGAACTTCCAGTGGATAATGCGTATATTCCGCTATCGAATGAACCGCCGTTTACTGTGAGCGAGCCCGTCATTACGACAAGCGGCGCCTCGTTTCTCATAATTATGAAGCCTGTTTTTTCTTCGCTTGAGTCAATTATGGTTAAGTCCGCTCCCATAAGAGAGATTGCTAAATCCGTTATTCCGTATCCCGCAAGATCAAGCGTTATTTTTCCGCTCATTACGTAAATTGTTTCATCATCGCTGACGGTTACGTTATCAAGAAGAGTTATCTCTATTGTATCAGCGCCGTACATAGAAGCGGCAACTGCCTCTTGCAAGGAATCGCAGTAAATCGCGCCGTAGGAATTTACTACAACCTTCATTGCTAAGGTATCCTCGCAACGAGTACATACGCCGTTTTTATAATCGTGACCGAGAGGCTCTCCGTAGGATTCATCGCAAGTCGAGCAAACAGCAGGAGCTTCGCAGGTCGCGCCCGTTTTCTCCGTGTGTCCCTTTGCGTCCTCGAGCGTACCGAAGCATACGGTACAGATTTGAGGCTCGGTGCAGGTTGCGGGAGTACCGGGTGTACAGTTCTCGGGAGTATCGGTAACATCGCATCCCGTTCTCTGACAGGATTTATAGTGCGTCGTGCCTTCGTGGATATAATCACCCGAGAAGTCATGCTCAAGAGCATCGCCGTATTCCGCTTTGCAGACGTCACACACGTTCTTTGAGCCGCAAACGCCAAGAGGCTCGTCGGTAGAGCAATCTTTTATATCAAAGTGATTGTCGTCTCTCTTACAAATGCTCTTATGAGTTCCGTTTCCGAGAGATACGTATTCACTCCAATCGTGACCGAGAGGCTCGCCGTATGGGAGATTACATACCTCGCAAAGCTTTCTATCGTCGCACGTAGCTGTTCCTCCGGTATGATTGCCCACTGTAGCTTCATCCACAAGACCGCACTCGCATTCCTTGTGATGACCGACATTATCGCCTTTGAACTCAAAAACGTGAGTATGCTCAGCAACCTTGAAGGGCTCTACAATATGGCTTTTCGAGAAATCGGTAACGTACGCGCCGCTATCAAGCTTAGGCAAATAATTTTCAGGGATAACGTCAGCAAGCGTTCCGTTTGAGAGCGATAGTGAAGCAAAGCTTCCTCCGTAGATCTTGACTGCAGCCTCGCTTTCGTCAACAAAATCGAGATATATTTGGGCGCCTTCTTCGAAATTAACATTATTAAAAACAACATTTCCTTTGCGTACAGCAATCTGTTCATCACATATGACGCCACCGTTTACCGTAAGATTACCCTCTTCAATGAACACAGTGCAATTCAACCTACCGCTGTTTATTACGGTTTCTCCGCCGTAAACGCAGAGTGTTGTTATGAAGGGAACAGTATTTATCGTACCCGTTTGTTCTTCCGAGCTATCTTCAATAATTAATTTTCCATAAGAAATAAACGTGTGAGAAGAAATACTTTTACCCGCTAAATCAAGCGTTATATTCGAGCTCTCATTGATGCTGTTCTCAACTCTGCCTTCATATTCATATATATCGGTAAGAAGGGTGATCTTTGCATGCTCCGCTTCACTTGCATCAATAAACGTTTTGTTAAAATCATTGTATTTTTTTGTTTCTTCACCGATAGTTACCGAAGCAACGTATGTGTTTATCGAAAAGCTTCCTTCAATAAGCTGCTGTCCCTCGGTGATCTCTATTACGTTACCCTCGGAGTCGGTAATATATCCCGTTTCCGTAAGGAAGGCATCTATACCGTAACCGTAGTCAAGGTCTGTTATATCAAATCCATTGTTGAACTTAGCGCTGATAATTTTGATCTCGTCTTCTGTGTTGGAAAACGTGCTGATGTTTTGGGTTTCTACAGTGATGTCGCGCAAAACGGCCTTATATCCATCTCCTACGTATATGTAAGCGTATTCACCCAATTTACAATCGGTTATAGCAACGTTGCTGAACACATTGACGTAATGATTTATAGTTCCCGTTTTTTCTGACGACGAATCCTTAACGATAACCGTTCCTTCGCCACTCGCGCCTATATAAAGTCCGTCACTCAGAGTATTGCCGTTCAAATCAAAAATAACGTTTTGCGAATAAATGGATACACTTTCTCCACAATTGTAGTCTTTGAGCATGTAGATAACCGTTCCCGCTTCAAGCGAATCAAATCCATTTACGCGGGTATAGTATTCTACGTTACCGTATTTGTCAACCGTTTTAAATTCGTGAATGAAATTACAGTCCACGCAATGATCGTCCTCTCCGAAGTTATGATCGAAGGTTTGCTCGAGTTCACCGCAAAATTCACAAGCGGAAATCCAATGCACCGATACGTCATTACCCTGAATTGCAATAAAACTATGCTCTTTTGATTCGAGATCAGACTCATTGTTACTGAAATTACTGGGACACGGCTCGCTTGCGTATACGGTTTTACCGCTGAATGCGGGATATCCTTCGCCTACATTCTGATACCATTCCGCACCTCTCTTACCTGCGTTAAGTTTATACGCAAGATAACCGCTGAGCATCTTCTCTTCGCTCAAGGCTTCTCCTATTTCCGAAGTCTTACCGCATTCGGTGGCATAATAAAGCTTTCCGATTTTATTATGTCCGTGAGCGATGCCTATTAAAGCTTGGGACGAGTCTTTGCCTATGATCTTACCGCCGAAATAACAATTATCAATCACGCTGCTGGCAGAGCTTCTGCCGAAGAGTCCGCCGTTATATTCCGCCGTGCCATTGACTGTCGCAAGACTATAGCAGTTATTTATCGTAACAATATCCGCATTACCGACTATAGATCCCACATAATCAGCGTGTTCATTTGTGGATTCAAAGTAACTGTCAACAATTCCAAGATTAGTTATCGTAGCATCTGTCAACGCGAACAATCCAACGTAATTCAAATCAGAAACGCAGTAAAGACCGCTTATTGTATGTCCGTTACCTTCAAAATGACCTCTATACCAACTAAAGTTTTCGGGTGTTCCTGAGTACATAGGAACCCAGGATCTGAGATTTGAGGTGTCGGATACGAGAGCGCCGTTTTCCGTAACCTTTTCGTTTACGGTTATATCCGCGGTCAAGATTGCGTTAGAGCCGAGATTATCTTCAGATTTGATCATTTCTGCAAAATAATAAAGCTGACCGGCATTGCCGATTTCATAGTAGCCGTCCTCGTTCTTCTCTATCGGCTGATAGCTGTCCGTTCCCTCGCAGCTACAAAAGCCGTTTACGTAATCGGTATCGCATACCGAGCATTTTGAATTATCCTCTGCGCTTACCGTCATTGCCGAAGCCATAACGCACGTAAGCACGATAGCTATCATAAGAATTGGTAATAATAATTTTCTTGTTTTGTTTATTTTTTTCATCGTTTTTCTCCTGATTTATGTATATATTTTTATTGCTCTTTTCAATTTATCTTACTAATTCTATCTTTAATTCTTATTTTGAATTGTAAGGCATTTAAGTTTATATTTATCTATTCATTCTTTCTGTTTTGCTTACAGGTACAAACGCCGATGAAGTCGTCGCCGTGCTCGTAAAACTCGCAATCGTTACAGAAGCCGAAGCTGTAATCCTTAAGCTTTGCGTGGGCACAGGAGTCCTGCATTGCCGTTACGAACGGTCTGCCGTCGACCGTATACTCGGGCGCTTTCAGAAAATCGGGGTAGATGGGTATCGGCTCACCCGCTTCTCTTTCGTACGCCTCGTAGTATCCGTACCTTACCTCAAAGGTCTTTCCTAAGATTTCTATAATTTTATATAAACCACCGTCGCGTATTTTGTCCATCGGTTCTCTCCTTTCCGGAATAAAAAAATCCCGTACACTATTTACACAAATAGTATACAGGATTCCTCTTTTTTTAAAAATCACCTAAATTCAGGTTTTTCGGGCATTTTTTTCTAACCTTTTTTAAGGGCGCTACGGTGGTTATCGGATTGTCCAAAAAGCGCTCAATTCGGTCATACGGTACGCCCTTTTTTCTTACTTTAAGAGCGCTCGTGTTAAAGGATATCAGAAAACTCGGATTTATCCTTAACGCCCGTTTTTTGAACGACTCTTAATATGGTTTGCTTTACAGTTGACTCGGAAATAAAAAGCATTTTGGCAATATCCTTGTTTATAAAGCCAAAGGCAACGAGCTTCGCGACCTCTCTCTCTCGGGTTGTAAGGTTTGATGCCACGTATCTGTTTCTCACAGAGCCGCTAAGACGCGACCAGCCGATGCTGTAATTTCTGTGAAGCTCCTTGATTATTTCAACGGCGTTTTTATCTACAAGTTCTATTCTTTCCTCAAGCAGACCGTCAAAATGGCGTATGTATTCTGTGAGAACGCCGTATAGTTCATCGGGAAGCGCAAGGGCTATGGCTTTATCCATATGCTTTATCGCCTTTTCACGCGCTCCCGAGTTGTGATAGGCTACCGCGCAGGACATTCTTAAGAATATCTCGGGCAGAACGGTGCGGTCTACGACCGCCTGAGTAATGAGCGGCTCTATCGTGTTCGGTATCATTTTCATCAGCGCAAGTCCACCTATTCCCTCCTGCTGAATCGTACCCGTTGCTATGCCGTACGCCGCCATATATAAATATTTAACGTAGAATACCTTTGCGGCAGGGTGCGCATCGGCGGGTAACGCCTCAAAATTGCCCGAGGTGAACCACTCGGGAAAGTCCTTGTTATCGTATACGCTGCTATCTACTATCGCAAGTGTTAAGGATACTATTTCTCTTTCGCTCTCCTCTTTACAGGGCGCTTCGCAGATATGCCTTTTCGCCTCGTTCCAGAGGTGAATATCGCCTCGCCATATGGCGCAGAGCGCAAGGAGCATTCCGCCCGCAAGAATTGCGTAAAATCCCGAGCGCGAGGAGAGGAAATATCTCGCTCTGTCGTATACCTTATCTATTTCTCCGCGTCTGTATGCTATTTCAGCCTCGAAAAGAGCGTGCGCCTCGGGGTTGTTTATAAGCATAGCGGAGGTTTTTTCGGCGCTTCCCGGGGTATTATATATGCTCGTCATATCCAAAAAAGGACTCTTTTTGGGCATTGGCATATGGGGCTCTTCCCCCTTCGCCGAGCTTGGCAAAACCGCATAGGACGGTATCATCCACGTGCGCTCCCACCTTATAGCTCCCTTGATTTTCCCCTCCTTGCAAAGCCCTTGCACTCTTCTCGGGGTTACTCCCCACTTAA
>SVUD01000046.1 GCA_015063445.1 Oscillospiraceae bacterium | reverse complement strand
AATACTTTATGCTATCACCGAATTTTTCTTTGAAGAATGCGAATTTCTTGGGATCGATATCGCAAACCGCGGAAATGACACCGTTAGTGATCTTATCCTTGAGGAAGTTTTTAGCGTGGCCGCTACCCATATTACCGCAGCCAACAATACCAAATCTTACTTTTTCCATATTCCGTTTTCATCCTTTCCGTATCCGTGTTTTACAAGAAGCGCCGAAAGTGCGCTGACAGCAAAGTCAAACGCCTCTCTGCCGTTGTTAAATGAGTGCTTACCCTTAAGCTCGTGGTCGTCTATTGATTTGTATGCAAGGAATGCATGAAGATGGGGCTCGAGTGTAAGATATACCGTCTCATCGGTATGACCGTTGATAACGTCGATAACATCACCTATTCTGCCTTCGCCTTCTCCTGCGGGAACAATCGTCTGCTCGGAGAAGATAGCATCTTTAATATGCATATACTTGAAGTTTACAAGCGTTGCTCCAATACCTTCCATAGTGTCGGCGTTGTTCATTCTGTAGTTAGCAGCGTCAAAAATTCCGCCGAGACCAGGAACGGATACAAGAACGTCACGCACTTCAGCGGGCATCTGACCGTAAATCTTAGACTCGTTTTCGTGGCAGAGAATTACGCCTTCTGCCTCTGCGAGCTTAACCATCTCGCGAAGTCTTCTGATAACCTCGTCTCTGTACTGTGAAAGCTCATCCTGCTTAACAAAGAAGCTGAACATTCTTATGTACTTAGTACCAAGAAGCTTAGCAACCTCGATAGCGCGCTTAACCTTGGGAATATAGGAATCAAAATCGTCGGTGATGCCATACTTACCGATAGGAGATCCAACCGAACCGACCTTTATTCCGTTTTCATCAAGACGGGACTTTATTGCAAGAAGCTCCTCGTCAGTGAAGTCTATTATGCATTTGCCGTCGATATTACGGGGCTCGATATAGTGAATAGCGTTTTCCTTGAGTGCGCTGATCTGCTCGTCAAGGGAATTGCCCGCTTCGTCTGCAAAAGCCGAAAATACAAACTTAGCCATTATCTCTTACCTTTCGTGTAAAGATTAAAATAAATGCTTCAGGTTATTGAAGCTGGTTGTAAGTTGCTCAAACTCATCTCCGAGCTTAGGAGCGTTATCCTGCTCAACGAGAGCGTAGGGAATTTTGAGATTGTCACAAAGCTTAACCACGGGAGCAAAGTCGATAGTACCCACACCGCAAGGACAAATTTCGCCCTTGGGCTCGGTCTTCATATCTTTAAAATGAACGTTCGTAAGTCTTTCATTTCCCATAAGCTTTATGTAATCAAGATAGCTGCGCTCTGCATATTTGAACCAGTAGGTATCAAGAATGAAGTTAAGTGAAGGAAGCTCTTCCATAAGAAGATCGTAAGAGCAGACGCCACCGAGATCAACAAACTCAAAATCGTGGTTATGATATGCAAATCTAAGACCTGCGGCTTCGATTTTTTTGATAGGCTCGCGAATAATATCCATGAATGCTCTTGCGCCTTCAATGCTGCCGCGATATTCGTTAGGCATCGATCCGATACCGATTACGGGACAGCCGTATGTGATATGCTCCTTAATAAGAGCGTCTGTATCGTTTACAATACGGTCAAATGCGGAATGCGTACAGGTGATGGGAAGATCAAATTCCTCAGAGAAAGATTTAAGTCTTTCTGCTTCTATCTGACAGATAGCAGACATCTGAACGACCTGGTAACCTATTTCTTTTACCCT
The DNA here is from genome assembly GCA_015063445.1 of Oscillospiraceae bacterium. The sequence goes on along the minus strand of SVUD01000046.1, from coordinate 10,614 downwards.
CTTGAATGACTCATAAAGTCCCTCAGGGGTTTTATTTCTTTCACGAAGCGTGAAAAATTGTGCGCCAAGTTTCATAAAATTTCTCCTTTAAATTATTTTCGCTGCCCTTATTTTAGCACATAAGTTCTATATTTGCAAGGTATTTATAAAAATATTTATTGTAACTGTTGCGAAAACTATTGCAAAACTTGCTCGCGCGTGTTATAATATACAATGGATTAATTTGCGAAGCGGAGGAGAAAATGAGAAAAAATTGCACGTTAATGTTAAAATCGTTTAAGTTTTCTCATAGATGCAACGAGCCAAATGAGAATCTGAGCACCAGACACTGTCATAACGAGTATGAAATACTTTACGTTGTTGAGGGAAACGGAAGATATCTTATTGAGGGCGCTGAGTTTGAGCTTAAACCAAGAACTCTCGTTTTCATAAGACCGTTTGAGTATCATTGCGTAGAGGTCGATTCCAATTCGGTTTATGACAGATACGTTTTGCATTTTTCGGATTCCTTCACAGTCAAGGAAATTTCGGATGTCCTCAAGAAGCTCACTGGTGATTCGGATGAAAGCAGCGGCATGTTTTATTCTCCTGATTCAATACCTCAGAACGTAGTTTCTGTTTTTGATAGGTTCGAGGAGGGGATTCATCTTCCCGATACCGAAAAGGAGCTCTATTACAAGCTCATACTGTCAGAAATGCTTATATTGCTTTCTTCACTCGGAAATCAGAAAATCGCTCATGATGAATGTGAGCTCGGCGCAAGAGTTGCAAGGTATATAAATGAGTATCTCGAAAAGAACGTTTCGCTCGACGTAATAGCAAAAAAATTCTTCGTAAGCAAATATTATCTCTGCCGAGCATTCAAAAAATATAGCGGAGTATCCATTCACTCATACATAACGCATAAGCGTGTGGTATACGCCAAGCAGCTTATAGAATCAGGCGAGACGGCTTCGGGAGCGGCATATAAGGTTGGCTTCGGAGATTATTCAGCATTTTACCGAGCTTATATAAAGGTGCTCGGAAAGTCACCGACGTCTAAGTAAAAAAATTCGGACGCTTACAGCCGAAAGGATATAAAATGGATTACAAATTTTTGGAGAATATCAATTCTCCCGAGGACATAAAGAAAATAGAGTCGGCAGACATTCCCGAGCTTTGTTCTGAGCTAAGAAGCTTCCTTATTGAAAAGGTAGAGAAAAGCGGAGGTCATCTTGCTTCAAATCTTGGTGTCACCGAATTAACGGTTGCTTTGCATAGGGTTTTTAACTCTCCCTCGGATAAAATAATATTTGACGTCGGACATCAGGCTTACGTTCATAAGATAATAACCGGAAGAAAAGACGACTTCTCCTCTTTGCGTGAGCCGGGAGGACTTTCGGGCTTCACTACCCGAAGAGAGAGCGAGCACGATCCGTTTGGAGCAGGGCATAGCTCAACGTCGATATCGGCGGCGCTCGGATTTGCCGAGTCAAATTTTCTCGCTAAAAATGATGATTATGCGGTTTGCGTTATTGGAGACGGGGCGTATACGGGCGGAATGGTTCACGAGGCGCTTAATAACTGCAGACGCGATCTAAAGCTCGTTATAGTTATTAACGAAAACCGTATGTCGATCTCAAAAAACAAGGGGGCTTTTGCCTCATATCTTGCAAAAATAAGAATTTCAAAGGGTTATAGAAAATGGAAGGAGGGTACCAGTTCATTCCTTCACCACATCCCGCTCATAGGAAAGCCTTTGCATAAATTGTTCTCGTTGATCAAAAACACGATAAAAAATATGATTTATCCCGCAAGTTATTTTGAAGATCTCGGTCTATATTATATCGGTCCTGTCAACGGAAACGATTATAACGCTATTGAAAAGGCGTTGAAGGAAGCAAAGAATACGGGCAAGTGCGTCGTGGTACACGCTTTTACTAAGAAAGGCAAGGGATATGAGCCTGCCGAAAAAGCTCCCGACGGTTTTCACAGTATTTCGGGAACGGACAGTAATGAAGTTACATTACATCAGGTTTTTGCGGACAAGCTTATAGAGATAGCAAAGGAAAGAGAAGATGTGGTTGCTATAACCGCCGCTATGGGAATAGGTACAGGTCTTGATACTTTCGGTAAGAAATATCCCGACAGATATTTTGACGTCGGTATAGCAGAGGCACACGCTTTGACGTTTTCGGCTGGACTTGCCGCGGCTAACCTAAAGCCGTACGTTGCGATATATTCAACCTTCCTTCAGCGTGGATACGACAATATCGTCCACGATATTGCGCTTCAGAATCTTCCTGTAAAAATGATTATAGACAGAGCGGGACTTGCCGTAAGAGACGGAGCTACACATCACGGAATATTTGACGTTGCGTTTCTTTCGCAAATTCCCAACGTTTCGCTTCTCGCTCCCGTAACGTACGGTTCTTTAAGATGCGCTCTTTCGGAGACTGTTGAATGTAACAGTCCCATAGCGCTAAGGTATTCCAATAGCGCCGAGCTTTCCGAAATCAGAGAAAGATTTTATTCGGACGGAGATTATTCAAGCTTCGGAGTTGTTGCTGATTTTGAAATGGGATGCGCGCCAGAAAATGTATTTGTCACCTACGGTAATATCACCGCTAATGTTATAGAGGCGGCAAAACTGCTTTCCGACGGTGGAATAGCATCGGGTATAATTCTTGTTGAGCGCCTTAAGCCTTATAACGATACCGTTGAGAAAATTTCACGTTTTATTAAAGGCGCGAAAAAGGTGCTGTTCGTAGAGGAAGGTATCAAAAACGGCGGATTTTCTATGATTTCATTAGAGCTTCTGAGAGAAAAGTACGATTTTACAAGGAATATGGATTTTGCTATCAGAGCAATAGACGATACCTTTGCGATTCCGGAAGAAAAATGCGATATATACGATTATCTCGGATTTTCACCGGAAAAGCTTGCGGAAGAAATTAAAAACATATAATTGTGTCATCGGCACAACAAAGAGTATAAGATGATATTTGACGTAGATAATACAAGCTACCCCTCTTTTTCTGCGCTTGTGAGGGAGAGAGTAAAGTATTTGAATCTTAAAGCGCATGTAATTACCTTCGGTTGTCAGCAAAATGAGGCTGACAGTGAAAGGGTAAGAGGTATGCTCGTTGATATGGGATACTTTCTTACGGATGATTATGAAAATGCGGATATAATAGTAGTGAACACTTGCGCTATACGTGAGCATGCGGAAATGAAGGCGTTGTCATTCCTCGGGAATTTCAGAGCTGTAAAACGTAAAAATTCCGGACTTATAGTGGGACTTATCGGTTGTATGGCAGCAGAGCCTACAGTGGTCGCTAAGCTAAAGACCGATTTCCACTATATAAGCTTCACGATTGAGCCCAACATGCTTCATAAGCTTCCGGAGGCGGTTCTTAAATCGTTAGAGGACGGAAAAAGAGCGTTTGTCATAGGCGAGGACTCCGGCGATGTCGTCGAGGGACTTCCCGTTGTAAGAAGTGGAAAATACAAGGCATGGGTATCAATTATGTATGGATGCAACAATTTCTGCTCTTACTGTATAGTCCCTTATGTCAGGGGCAGAGAACGAAGCAGAGCTTCAAGCTCAATTATTGAAGAGTGTAGGTCTTTGATAAGAGACGGCATCAGGGAAATAACGCTTCTCGGTCAGAACGTAAATTCTTACAAAGCGGATATGAGCTTTGCGGAGCTTTTAGGCAATATTGCAGAGATAGAGGGCGATTTCATAATTCGTTTTATGACGAGTCATCCAAAGGATGCGTCGGATGAGCTGATAGCGGTTATGAAGAAGTACAATGGGAAAATAGCTCCGTATTTTCACCTTCCGCTTCAATCCGGAAGTGATGCGATACTGAAGGAAATGAACAGAACTTATGACAGAAAACGCTATCTTGAAGTAGCGAATAAACTTCTTGAGATTCCGGGTATGGCGCTATCCACTGACGTTATTATCGGTTTCCCTGGTGAGAGTGATTCCGATTTCAATGATACTATGGATATACTTGAATCGGTAAGATTTGATATGGTCTACAGCTTTTTGTTTTCAAAGCGTGTCGGAACAAAGGCGGAAAAAATGGAAAACACCGTTCCTGATGACGTAAAGAGCGAGCGTATGAAAAGGCTTCTTGCCGTTCAAGATAAAATATCTTATGAAAGAAATGCCGAATACGTTGGAAAAACGGTAAGAGTTCTCGTTGAATCGCTTTCAAAAAAAGGTAACGAGGATGTTTATACCGCAAGAACGGGTAGTAATAAGCTCGTGCATTTTAAGTCAAAAACCAACCGAATAGGTGAATTTATAAACGTAAAAATTGAAAAAGCAGGCGCTTTTGACCTGTATGCTAAAGAAATTTAATAAAAGAGGTATATAAAAATGACAAGAATTATTGAATTAGCACACGCTCTCGGAGAAGAGATCGCAAAGAGCAACGAGATCAAGAATCTTGAGGCTGCAAAAAACGAATACGAAAGAGATGCCGAGCTTCAGGGAAAACTCAGTGAGTATGAAACCGAAAGAAAGCTTCTCGGCGAGGAGTTTTCAAAGGAATCCGACAAAATGGATGAAAGAGCAATTGCAGACCTTCGCGCAAGAATAGAGGAGCTTACCAAAGAGATATGCGCTAACGATAAGTATGTTGCCTTCGCAAACGCGCAGAAAGCCATGAACGACCTTATGGCAGAGGTAAACGCCGAGATAAAATTCTGTATTACAGGCGAGCGCCCTTCAAGCTGTACGCACGACTGCTCAACCTGTAAAGGATGCTCAAGCAACTAAGAATTCTTACTTTTTAAAGCGAGGTATGCCAAATGGCAGAAATTTTAAATAACAGAAGCGAGCTTGAAACCGTTACGCCAATGATGAAGCAATATCTCGAGGTGAAAGAGGATTATTCCGACTATATAGTGATGTATAGACTCGGCGACTTTTACGAATGCTTTTTCGAGGACGCTCTCATTGCTTCAAAGGAGCTTGAGCTTACCTTGACCGCCAGAGATTGCGGTGACGGAAAAAGAGCCGCAATGTGCGGAGTTCCTTTCCACAAATCCGATGTTTACGTAGGACGTCTTGTAGATAAAGGCTATAAGGTTGCCATATGCGAGCAGGTCGAGGATCCTAAAAGCGCAACAGGGCTTGTAAAAAGAGATGTTACGAGAGTCGTAACCCCGGGTACTATCACCGATAACGCACTTCTCAATGAAACGAAAAACAATTTCCTTGCTTCTTTATGCTTTGGAAACGGTAAAATTTCGGTTTCCTTCGTTGACGTTTCCACCGGTGAGATATTCGCGACGGAAATTGACGGCGGAGAATTGCCGACTCTTTATAACGAGCTGACGTCTTATCAACCCTCGGAGGTAATTATCAATATTCCCGAGGCGGAATGCGCGTCTGTATTCAATTTCATCAAGGACAAGCTTGACGCGTTGATACAAACGGGTGTAAAGCGTCTTTTTGATTACGATAAGGCGAAGGAAGCCGTCAAGCGAGTATTTTACGATGAGTACGACAAGCTTACTTCACCGGAAATGGTAATGTCCGTAGGCTCTATTTTGGGTTATATCAAGGAAACTCAGATGAGCGAGGTTGCTTTCGTCAAGGAAATAAACGTATATACCAAGGGCAAATATCTTGAAATAGATATGAATACGAGACGGAATCTCGAGCTTACCGAGTCTATGCGAAACAAAGAAAAGAGAGGCTCTCTTCTTTGGGTTCTTGATAAGACTAAAACCGCTATGGGAGCAAGACTTTTGCGTTCTTGGGTAATAAAGCCTCTGATCAACCAGTCGTCTATTATTATGCGACAGAATGCCGTTAAGGAGCTTGTGAAAAACAGACTTGTCGCCGAGGATATAGCGGATATGCTTTCGGGAGTTTTGGATATAGAGAGACTCACCGCAAAGGCAGTTTACGGCTCCGCCAACGCAAAGGATTTAAGGGCTATTTACCAGAGTATTGCCGTTTTACCGGAAATAAAAGAAGCTTTAAGCGGCTTCAAGAGTCTGTTTTTGTCAGAGTTTGAGAAAAATCTTGATACTCTTGACGACATTGCGGGATTGCTTGGAGACGCTATCGTCGAAACGCCTCCGTTCACCGTAAGGGAAGGCGGAATGATTAAACCCGGCTTTGACAGAGATATCGACTATTACCGTTCTATCAGAGATAACGGAACGGATATTATGCGTGATATCGAGCAAAGAGAGAAGGAGCTTACCGGCATCAAGAATCTCAAGGTTGCTTATAACAAGGTATTTGGATACTATATAGAGGTTTCCAAAGCTTCTATTGCCGATGTACCCGAAAGATACATAAGAAAGCAAACGCTTACGAACTGCGAGAGATATATAACTCAAGAGCTTAAGGAAATGGAGGCTACCATTCTTGGCGCAGAGGAGAAGATAGTTGCGCTCGAGTTTGATTTGTTTACCAAGATACGTGAAACTGTAGCTATGAGCGCAGACCGTATACGTAACAGCGCCTTGCTTATAGCGGAGCTTGACGTTTACCGTTCTCTCGCAGAGGTTGCCGGAAAAAATGGATACGTATGTCCCGAGGTCGATCTCGGTACTGATATAGTTATAAAGGACGGTCGTCACCCCGTTGTCGAAAAGTTCGTAACCGATAGTTATTTTGTTCCTAACGATACAGTTCTCAATACCGAAACTGACAGAGTTATGATAATTACAGGTCCTAACATGGCAGGTAAATCAACGTATATGCGTCAGGTTGCGATAATTACAATAATGGCGCAAATAGGCTCGTTCGTGCCCGCCAAGGAAGCTCGAATCGGTATAATTGATAAGGTATTTACGAGAGTTGGCGCATCGGACGATCTTGCTTCGGGACAGTCCACGTTTATGCTTGAAATGAACGAGGTTGCTCTTATTCTCAAAAACGCTACGAAACGTTCGCTTATCATCTATGATGAGGTAGGAAGAGGAACAAGCACATACGACGGTATGTCTATAGCAAGAGCCGTCGTTGAATATACGCATTCGAAGAAAATAGGAGCAAAAACGCTGTTTGCGACCCATTATCACGAGCTTATTTCAATGGAAGATGAGTTCCCGGGCATTGTCAATTATAACGTTGCGGCAAAAAAACGCGGTGACAGTGTTACGTTCTTAAGGAAAATAGTAAGAGGCGGTACTGACGACTCTTACGGTATAGAGGTTGCCAAGCTTGCGGGCGTACCGAACGAGGTGGTAAAACGCGCAAAGGAAATTCTTGCCGGTATAGAAAACGGAGAAAAGACCTACAAGCAAAAGGAAAAGGCTGTGGATAACAGCGCTTTCGACCTGCTTTCGGGAATTGCGGCATCAAAGGACTCCGAGGCTGCGGATAGAATAAGAGCCTGCGACATAAACACAATGACGCCTATTGAGGCGATGAATCTTTTGTTTGAGCTTAAGAAAATTCTGTCGGAATGACAAAGCTTGAGCAAATATATATCATTGAGTATTCGTTCATGAATTTGTTAACAAGGAGAAAATATGGGAAAGATTAACGTTTTAAGCTTTGAGATTGCCAATCTTATTGCCGCCGGCGAGGTTGTAGAGCGCCCGTCGTCGGTGCTTAAGGAGCTTATGGAAAACTCAATAGATGCAGGTGCAACCGAGATAACAGCCGAGATAAAGCGAGGCGGCGTAGCTTTGATAAGAGTTACGGATAACGGATGCGGTATAGATAAAGAGGATCTTCCCGTATCCTTGAAGCGCCACGCAACGAGTAAAATAAAAGAAAAAGACGACCTTAACAGCATAATGACGCTCGGATTCAGAGGCGAGGCTCTTGCCGCAATAAGCTCTGTATCTGAGGTCACTATAATAACAAAAACAAAGGAAGCCGATACCGGATATATGCTCTCCTCCGAGGGAGGAACTGTAATTGATATAAGCGAGGTGGGGGCTTCCGACGGTACTACTGTAGTTGTTGAAAATCTGTTTTTCAACGTACCCGCAAGAAGAAAATTCTTGAAAAAAGACTCCACAGAGGCGATGAACGTTGCAGCTTTGGTAGAAAAAATAGCTCTTTCCCGCCCCGATATATCAATTCAGCTTCTTATTGATGGCGAAGAAAGATTTAAAACTCCCGGCGATTCGGTTCTCATTAATACCATAAGATCGATATACGGAAGAGAATTTGCCGGTAAGCTTATCAAGGCAGAGGGAATATCGGACGGAATTAAGGTTTCGGGATATATAGGCAGAAGTGATAACGTGAGGAAAAACAGGAACCTTGAAAACGTTTTTATCAACGGCAGATACGTTAAGAGCCTAACCGCACAGGCAGCTATCGAAAAAGCATTTACCTCTTATATTGCGACTGAGCATTTTCCTGCTTGTGTGCTGTTTATTGAGATGAATCCCGGTTTTGTTGACGTCAACGTTCATCCCGCAAAGCTCGAGGTTAAATTCTCTGACGAGAGAAAAATATTTGAGGCTGTTTACTATACCGTAAAAAATGCGCTTGAGCAAAGCGAATACCGTCCGGAGATGTCGCTTGGAGCAAAACGTGGCGACTACAATCCCGCAAACGCTTTTGTGCCGATAGGACAGGACACTAAGGGTGAGCAGATAACGATGTCCGGCGTAGCAGAAAAAAGAGTTGATTCTCTTATCGCGGCTGCTTACAAATCTGAAGGAAAATATTCTCCGACTCAAAGCTTACATACCCCGGATGATTCACGCGCAAAAATTTACGACGTGGAGCGAGCGTCTTATGTCAACAGTATACCAAAAGAAAGGTCTTACGGTGAAACGGTAGAAAAGCGCACGTCATACGGTACGGAATCAGCTCGGAAAACTTACTCCGCATCATACGGTGAGCTTTCTCCAAGGGAATCGGTAGATCTTCTTGCAAAGTACACGGCAGCAGTGCCAAAGCAGTCGGAAAGTGTGGAAAATGAAAACACGCTATCGCTTACAGCAGAAGAAAATTCGATACTTTATAAGTACGTTGGCGAGGCGTTTGACTGCTACGTCATAATTGAATATGAAGGCGCTTTGTTAATAATAGATAAACACGCAGCGCACGAAAGAATTATTTTTGAGGATTTAAATCGAGGCAGAAAACGCGATGGTTTTGTATCCTCACAGACTCTCATGTTGCCGGTAACGGTTATTTTAACACCTGATGAGCTTTCATCACTCTCCGAATACGAGGGAGATTTTAAAAATCTCGGATTCGAATTTTCAATCAACGACAGCTCTGCGGATATCACGGCAATCCCGACGTCTGTCGCTATTAAGGATGCAGAGGGACTGTTTGTTGAAATGCTCGACGGAATAATAACAGGATCGGGTACACCTGAAAACACCGAGGATCTAAGACGCGAAAAAGCTCTTCATACGATAGCGTGCAAGGCTGCTATTAAGGGTGGAAGGGTATATGATCGCGCGGTGATCGATTGGCTTATTAAAAAGGTTCTTTCGCTACCGGATATAACGGTATGTCCTCACGGCAGACCAATCGCATATAAGTTAAAAAAGAGCGAACTTGACAGACAGTTCGACCGTATAAAATAAGGAGCAAAAATGGGAAAATTTACACTTTTAAGAACGGAAGGGAAGGCAAGACGCGCAACGTTTGAAACTGTGCACGGAACAATACAAACCCCCGTTTTTATGAACGTAGGAACTTCTGCGGCTATCAAGGGCGGAATTTCCACGATGGATTTAAAGGACGTCAACTGTCAGGTTGAGCTTTCAAACACTTATCATCTTCACGTACGTCCTACCGACGATCTTATATACAGAATGGGCGGACTTCACAAGTTCTTTAATTGGGACAGACCTATCCTTACCGACTCGGGAGGTTTTCAGGTGTTCTCACTTGCCAAGCTCAGAAAGATAACCGAGCAGGGCGTACAGTTCAATTCGCACGTTGACGGAAAAAAGATATTTATGGGACCGGAGGAGTCTATGAGAATACAGTCTCACCTTGGTTCCACGATAGCCATGGCGTTTGACGAATGTATTGAAAATCCCGCTCCGTATCAGTATGTGAAGGCATCTGAGGAAAGAACGGTAAGATGGCTCAGAAGATGCAGGGCAGAGCTTGACAGACTTAACTCGCTTGAGAATACCGTGAACAAAAATCAAATGCTCTTCGGTATAAATCAAGGAGGCACGTATAAGGACCTGAGAATAAGAAATATGCAGGCGATCGCTGAAATTGAATGCGATGGCTATGCAATAGGCGGTCTTGCGGTAGGTGAGGATGCTGATACGATGTATGAGATCATTGAAACGGTAGAGCCTTATATGCCAACGGACAAGCCGAGATATCTTATGGGAGTAGGTACGCCTCAGAATATAGTTGAGGCAGTGTATCGCGGTGTTGATTTCTTTGATTGCGTAATGCCGTCGAGAAACGCAAGGCATGGCAATCTCTTTACGTGGGACGGAAAAATGAATATAATGAACGAGCAGTATTTCGCCGATGAAAGACCTATTTCCGATAAATGCAGCTGTCCTGCGTGCAAGCATTATTCACGTTCCTATATACGTCATCTCTTCAAGGCTAAAGAGGCTCTCGGTATGCGCCTTGCCGTTCTTCATAATCTTTATTTCTATAATGATTTGATGCAGAAGATCAGAGATGCGCTC
>SVUD01000045.1 GCA_015063445.1 Oscillospiraceae bacterium | reverse complement strand
CCCGATTTTAAAACTAGCTTTTATTAAAAAGCTTGATATGCGCCGTCTTTTCGGAGCATCTCAACAACACCCCTAATGCATCGAAAAAAATTACTCCGACAACCGAGCAAAAAAACGCCTCATTCCTTGTTGAAAGTGTAATCAACTATATGAGAGCGAATTTCCTTCGTGATGTTTCAATTGAAGATTGCTCAAAAGAAACCGGATATAGTGTCAGTCATATAACGCACAGTTTACCAAAACATTTACATATGACCTTTTTGCAACTACGTAATTCTCTGCGCATAAATTACGCCAGAAATCTTCTTCGTTTCAGCCGTATTAGCGCTAAGATGGTTGGATTTGAATGCGGCTTTAACTCTGAAAAAACATTTGAACGAGTTTTCAAGCAACTAACCGGAATGACACCTAAGCAATTCAGAAATGGCACTCAAAAAAGGACCGACACAAAAACATCCTTACAGAGCTATAAAGATTGATTTATCTTTCAAAAACAAAAAAACGAACGCAGCATTTTGTGTGCTATTTGCGTTCGTTTTTTGTTTTTGCCTACTTTTGCGTACTTTTATGCATTTTACGAAACATTATCGTTTCAAATATCGCTTGGAGCAAAAATTACGTACCAAACGTATTAACCTTGAAATCATAGTTATAAGGTATTGCGACGGGATTGATTTTTTCCCATTTATCACGAAGTACAACCTCGCCCGCATACTCGTCTACAAGCCTTGAGTAAAGAGCTGCCGAGGCTAAGCGGTTGAAGTCGCGGAAGAAGTGCTCAAGCGATGGATTCTGATATGCCTTTTCTTCCTTTTCCATTCTGTAAATATAGCAAGCGTATGAGAAGCCCGTTTCTGTGTCCGTCTCCTCATCCTCCGCCATAATAGCACCCGTTTCATAGAAGGATATATCGCCTATCTCCATTGAGAACGCCTCGTCTGTAATTCTCTGCATTCCAAACTCCGTCGTATAAGCGGAGCCCTCCGCAAAGTAATATCCGTTTTCAACTCCCGAGATAACGTTTTCGTTATATTTCTTCGCAATCTCGATGATAAGATTGTTAAAGTCGTTAAGCGCAATTTCACTGCCGTTGTCTTTTACGTTCTTTACATATTCGTTAAGACGCGCGATATACGCCGCTCTCTCCTGCTTTTCGTGAGTCTCGAGCTTACGGATTTTGTATTTTCCGTCATCTCCTTTTATCATATCACCGTTTTCATCAAATACATACGTATCCTCGGTTCTTATAATAAGAATCTTAGCTCGAATATAATTTGAATCATAATATTCCTTGCAATAATCGGGATATGCCGTCGGCATTTTCGAGCCCGATTCTCCAAAAACGGTAGTATAAACAACTCTCATCTTATAGAGCATTTCTGTTCCCCGTTTAAAATCGTTAAAATCGAATCCCATACCGGATGTAAGCTCGTTGAAAGTCTTCTTGCTTCCCGATGCCTTTCGGTTAAGAATTTCTTGAACGGCAAAGTCGATTTTGTATTCATCCTCTTCGCTGAGAGTCGCGTATTCGTCAAACAGCGCGTTTGCGGCAATTACGCCCTTAAGATATCTCGTTACCTCATACTCAAAGAGGTCTCCGTAAGTACCCGTGTAACGTTTAGTCGACCAAAATTCCTCGGTATCCTCGGTTGCCTCAACTCCGCTTTCAAGAAGCTCTATCATGAAATCGTACTTGTATATGCTTATAAGGAATGAGGCTACGCCCTTATCTATTCCGACCCTGTCAAGCTTCATTACGTACGATGCGTTTCTAACCGCCGCAATAATACCGAGCACAGCTCCGAAGAGAATAGCGAGCGCAAGCACGACGCAAAGAGAAATTATGATTATCTTTTTGGTTCTCTTAACACGCTCCTCGGGTGTAAGCGCTATCTTGCTTTTTTGCTTTTGATTTTTTACCTTCTTGTTTTTATTAGACATATTTTTCCTCTTTTCAATTTTCGGAATTATTATAGTAATCTGTCAATACCGAGAGAAGCGCCTTAAGCGGATCCTCTCCTGCTTGAAGTCTATAAACTATCGGCGCCGCTCCGCCCGAGCCCACAAGCTTTCCCTTGTGAGAGGCGAGAACCATAGACCACACCGAAAGATCCGGCTTTTCCATATAAAACAGTATTGACGAGCCCTTATGCTCGATTCGTGGAACTCTTGCCCTCTCGGCAATGGCACGGCATAAAGCAACGCTGAGTAATCTTAACACGCTCTTCGGGGGATCGCCAAAGCGGTCTATAAGCTCATCGTATATTTCGTCTCTGTCCTTTGGCGTTTTTATAAGGGATATTTTTTTATAGATATCCATTCTCTGTCCGTTTGCCGTGATATAATACCCTGGAATATGGGCGTCAACCTTGAAGTCAATAGTGGACTCGAAGAGCTTTGGAGAGCTTTCGCCCTTTTCCTCAAGCACAGCCTCCTCAAGAAGCTTCACGTACAGATCGTAACCAACGCTATCTATATACCCGTGCTGCTCTTTGCCGAGAAGATTGCCCGCTCCTCGTATCTCAAGATCACGCAGCGCAACCTTAAATCCGGCTCCAAACTCCGCGTATTCACGGATAGCCGAAAGACGCTTAGTAGCAATTTCTGAAAGAACCTTTCCCGCTCGGTAAGTGAAGAACGCATACGCCTGACGCTCGCTTCTTCCGACACGCCCCCTGATTTGATGCAGCTGAGAAAGTCCCATTTTATCCGCGTTTTCTATTATCAGAGTGTTTGCCATAGGCAAATCCACGCCCGTCTCTATTATCGTGGTGCATACGAGAACGTCTATCTCGCCCGAAACGAGAGCCTGCCATATATCCTCTATCTCGTCGCGCTCCATTCTGCCGTGCGCATAGGCAACGCGTGCCTCGGGGACAGCTCTCATTATTTTTCCCGCGACGTAGGATATCGTATCTATGTTGTTGAACAGATAAAGAACCTGACCGCCCCTTCTGATTTCACGGCGTATCGCGTCCTCTATTATAACGTCGTCATGCTCAAGCACGTACGTTTGAATAGGACGTCTGTTTTCCGGAGCTTCATCGAGCACGGACATATCGTTAATTCCGTTGATAGCCATATTCAACGTTCTGGGTATAGGAGTGGCACTTAGCGTCAAAACGTCAATATTTGTTGACATTTCTTTGAGCTTTTCTTTCTGACCCACACCAAACCTCTGTTCTTCGTCTACAATAAGCAGTCCGAGATTTTTAAATTCTATATCCTTTGCGAGAAGCTTGTGCGTTCCTATAATGATATCTATTTTTCCGTTTTTTAAGTCGTTTTTTATCTTTTCCTGCTGCTTAGGGGTTTTAAATCTCGTCAGCATTTCAACGTTCACGGGATATCCGCGCATTCTTGACTGAGCCGTGCTGTAATGCTGAAGAGCGAGGATAGTGGTAGGAACAAGAATAGCAACCTGTTTTCCGCCCATTATTGCCTTAAACGCCGCCCTGAGCGCTACCTCGGTTTTACCGAATCCAACGTCTCCGCAGAGGAGTCTATTCATAGGAACGGGCTTCATCATATCCGCCTTTATTTCCTCTATTGCCTGAATCTGCGAATCGGTTTCCTCATGCTCGAAGCTTGAAGCGAATTCCTCCTCAAGCTCGGAATCGGGTGGGAAGGCAAAGCCGGGTAGCCTTTCTCTCTCGGCATAAAGCTTTATGAGCTTAGCCGCCATATCCTTTGCCGCCGTTTTGGCTTTGCTCTTAGTCTTATGCCAATCGGTGCCGCCCATTTTAGAGAGCTTGACAGTTCCGTCATTCTCTCTTGCGCCTATATACTTGCCGATCATCTCAAGCCTGTCGCAAGGAACAAAAAGCTTATCCGTACCGGCGTATTTTATAGTTATATAATCACGTGTAACGCCGTCTATCCTTACGCTTTGTATACCCTCGAAAAGACCTATACCGTAATTTGCGTGAACTACGTAATCACCGATTTCAAGCTCTGCGTAGCTCATTATTTTCTGACCTGCGCCGCCCGATCTTCTGAGTATACGCTGACGGCGTCTGTGAGACATTACCGCGCGCCCCTCGTCCTCCGCCATAGAAAGCAGCGCTACCTTCGGACCTATAAGGTCAAAGCCGTCAAGTGTACCGATGGTCAGCATAACAGTGGGCATTTCGTTAATATTAATTTCTCCGCTCTCGTTACGCACGGGTAGGTATCCCGCCTCAACAAGCAACGAGGTTACCGAATCTATACTCGCTCTGTTCGGGCATTCTATTACTATTCTGTATCCGCTCTTTGAAAGCGACGAAACGTCCTCAAGGAGCATACTCGGATTTTTACCGTAGCCAACGGTTCTTCTCGTTCGGAATGAAAACAGTCCCGAAAGCTTCGGTATTCCGCTGATTCCCGAAAACGGATTTATATGAACAGAAACCGACGAGGAAAGGAATTTTTTATAGTCGTCATAGCTCGCACAATAACGTACGCACCTTTCACTCACCAACGAATTATCAATTAAAAGCTTTGCGCTCTCACGAATCGAATCGACGTGTTTTTTTAGCAGCTCTTCACCGTCGTTCGTTCCAACGTTAAGCACAACCCTTGCCGATACCGCCTCAAAATATGAAAGAAGCGTTTCGCATTTATCGTAAATGATACCTAAAAACTTATCTCTCGAGTCAAGAACCGAATGTGACTCGATTGCGGCAAGCTCTCGCTTCAAGGTCGCTAAAGAGTCCTCCTCCGTCGCCTTTGAAATGAGCTTTTTAATTTCGTTCTTTATTCTGTGCTCCGCCTCGCCGTCAAGCATAACCTCGAGTGCGGGAAGAATTTTCACGCTTTTTTTAACCTCTACAGCACGCTGAGTGATCACGTCGAATGCTACAATTCTGTCTATCTCGTCACCGAAAAACTCAACACGTACAGGGTTTTGCTCCGAATTCACAAAGAAATCCACTATACCGCCGCGTCTTGCGTACTGTCCCGCAGCCTCAACCGAATCCACGCGCTTGAATCCCATTGTATCAAGCCTTTGCGAAAGCTCATCGGGAGATATATTCGCTCCCAACTCAAGCGTTGTCGCAAGTCCTATCAGTCTTTCATAAGGAATGGTTGCGCCGACCGCCGCGTCGGACGTTGTTACAACAGCCTCAAGCTCGCAATCGGCAAGTGAGAGAAGCACCGAAAGCCTCTCACGCTCAGCATCGTGGGAGGCAGAAATATTATGAAATACGAAATCTCGCTTTTTGTACGCAGCCGCCTTAACGCCTGCCGCTAAAAGACATTCAAGGATAGAATCACGCTCGGAATCGCTTCCCGCAAGTATGAGAACGGGAGCCTTCGACTCCAAGAATAACCGTCTTGTTGCCTCGGTAATGAACGCATAATGCGCTCCGCCCGAAAGTCCGTTTACCGCAATGGGAAGCTTTTCATCTTTTCTAAGCTCTTCCTTTGCGAGCGATATGAGAGATTCAAATTCCTTGTCGGCTGTTATAAGAGAGGTTAATCTTCTCATTTGTTCCTTTGCTTTGTTGGTTTTTGCTAATATTTATTTACATTTACATTATTTTGAGTATTTATTCATAGCCTCTTCTATCTTTCCGTCGAGCATAAGCTCTACCGAGGCTATTATATCCGCATTCTCATTTTTGAGCTTTGCGAGATCGTCCGAAGAAAACTTACCGAGAACGAAATCCACAAGGTCGTATTCGGGCGAGGGCTTCTTGCCGACGCCTATTTTAACTCTCGGGAACGCATCCGATGAAAGATGAGCAATTATGCTCTTGAGTCCGTTATGTCCCCCCGCGGAGCCCTTTCTTCTTATTCTCATCACTCCGACGTCAAAGCTTATCTCATCGTGAAGCACTATAACGTTTTCGGGGGCTATTTTGTAGAACGCCGCCGCCTCGCTTATCGCAATTCCCGAGTTATTCATATAAGTCGTGGGCTTCATAAGCAAAACTCTTTTTCCCGCAACCGTAGCCTCGCTGACAAGTGCGTGAAACTTAACACGGTCAATCCTTGCTCCGTATTTTTCGGCAAGCGCGTCTATTGCTATAAAGCCTGCGTTATGACGTGTATTTTCATACTCCTTGCCTACGTTTCCAAGACCGACGACGATATGAGTTATCGGCATATTCGCCGTGCTTGAGGATTCTATTTTTTTAAAAAGGTCAAATATATTCGCCATTATTCTCCGTCCTTTTCCTTCTTGACGAGAATAAGCTCCTTAGCGTAAGGAAGGCTTTCTATAACCTCGCAGAGCTTATGCCATTCGGCAAGCTTATGATGGCGTCTGGCGTAGTAAATATTGATAAGCACCTCATAGTTCATGCTGACGGTTCTCATCTGATTAAAGGACGACGGAAGAAGCTGTATCATATTATGCCATGCAGCCTTGTCCTTTGTCTCGTTAAATTTATTTCTCTCCGACTCGAGAAAGGCTATTACAGAATCGAGAACAGCTAACGCCTCATCGGTCATTCTGTCACAGGAGAAATCCTCGCGTGAAAATTCCTTTGCCTGAATTTTATGCATTGTTGAGCAGGAGTTTGCGACCGTTCCAACCTTATACGTGTCAAATTCCTTCCACCAGTAAAGAGGAGCTGTGATATCCATAGAAACGAATATCTGGCGCAAAAATTTTCTGTGGTCACTTCCTGCCGCCGCAAGTCTTGAGGCAAGTGAAAGGTCGTTTTCTCCAAGAACAAAATTACCGTTTTCATCATAGTAGCTGTCCATTCTCGCCCAGCTGTTCATAGGATTTCTTGCTCCGCGTATAGCGTTTTCTATGTTTATTACCGAGACCTTATCAATTTTAATCATAGCTATCTCCAATTTTTATATTTTCTAAATATATATTTTATCATATAATGCGGGCATTGTCAATCGAACGCTAAAATTTTATGTTCTTTGTGCATAAAATATTTTATATGCTATTGACAAAACTTTTATTTGATGTTATAATACCCCTTGTTAAAGGCTTTGACGGAAAGAGTAACAGAACGAAGGGCAAACCAGAGAAGGGAGCGTATGCTGGAAGCTCCTTTGCAGTACCGTTTTGCGAAGACCACTCCCGAGCTGCGGACGAACTGCACGAAGATGCACAAAGTCTTGCCGTCTTTCTCGCGTTAAGAGATTGGATTTTATCCGTGAGTTAAATTCAAGGTGGAACCGTGTATATTTTTATGCACCCTTGGAGGCGTTTGCCCCCGAGGGATTTTTTATTAAAAACAAAAGTTAGGAGATAAAGAAATGAAAGTAATTTACGCAAACGGTACTGTTGGCGAGTGCGCTCCCGAGGAAGAGCTCCATATACTCCGTCATACAGCTGCTCACATCATGGCGCAAGCCATAAAAAGACTCTGGCCCGAAGCAGATTTTGCTTACGGTCCCGCAAATGAAAAAGGCTTCTACTACGACGTAGACCTCGGTGACAAAACGCTCACCGAAGAGGACCTTCCCAAAATCGAAGCCGAAATGAAGAAGATCTGCAAGGAAAATCTTCCCGTAAGACCTTCAATTCTTCCCCGCGAGGAAGCTATCGCTCTTATGAAATCAAGAGGCGAAAAGTACAAGGTTGAGCATATCGGAGACCTCGCTCCCGATGCGGAAATCAGCTTCTTCACTCAGGGCGAATACGTAGATATGTGTACCGGACCTCACCTTTGCTATACGAAGGCTCTTAAGGCATTCAAGCTTACCGGTGTTTCGGGCGCTTATTGGAAGAACGACAAAAACAACAAGATGCTCACGAGAGTTAAGGGCACAGCCTTCAAGACTCAGCAGGAGCTTGACGATTACCTTAAGCTTCTTGAAGAGGCTGAAAAGCGTGACCACAGAAGAATAGGTAAGGAAATGGGACTCTTTATGTTCCGTGACGAAGCTCCCGGCTTCCCCTTCTTCTTGCCCAAGGGTATGCTCCTCAAAAACGCTCTTATCGACTATTGGAGAGAAATTCACACACGTGAAAACTACGTTGAGGTTTCAACTCCCCTTATTATGAACCGTCAGCTCTGGGAAACGAGCGGTCACTGGGATCACTACAAGGATAATATGTATTCCACCGAGATTGACGAGGAGACCTTCTGCGTTAAGCCCATGAACTGTCCCGGCGGAGTTCTCGTTTATAAGAACCAGCCTCACAGCTACCGCGAGCTTCCTATGAGAGTCGGCGAGCTTGGTCTCGTTCACCGTCATGAGCTCAAGGGCGCTCTTCACGGTCTTTTCCGTGTTCGCTGCTTCACTCAGGACGATGCTCACGTATTTATGAGAAGAGAGCAGATCACGGATGAAATCATTGCGGTAGTTGACCTTATCAACGAGGTATACACAAAGTTCGGCTTCAAGTACACGATCGAGCTTTCAACCCGTCCCGAGAACAGCATGGGAAGCGACGAGGATTGGAACGCCGCAACCGAGGGACTTAAGGCAGCTCTCGAAAAGCTCGGACTTCCCTACATTATCAACGAGGGTGACGGAGCATTCTACGGTCCTAAGATCGACTTCCACCTTGAAGACACGCTCGGAAGAACCTGGCAGTGCGGTACTATACAGCTCGACTTCCAGCTTCCCCTTAACTTTGGACTTGAATATACCGACGAAAACAACGAAAAACAAAGACCTATTATGATACACAGGGTTTGCTACGGTCTATCGAGCGTTTCATCGGAATCCTTACCGAGCATTTCGCAGGTAAATTCCCGCTCTGGCTCGCTCCCACTCAGGCAAAGGTTCTTCTCGTTTCCGAGAAGGCTGCTGAGTTTGGTAACAAGGTTTACGAGGCTCTCAGAGCTGCCAAGATACGCACCGAGCTTGACGACAGAAACGAGAAGATCGGTTATATGATCCGTGAGGCTCAGGTTGTAGGCAGAGTTCCTTACATGGTTATCATAGGTCAGCAGGAGGCTGAGAACGGCACCGTATCTATCCGTAACCGTGATACCGCTCAGACAACGACAATGCCTCTCGATGAGTTCCTTGAAAAGATTGCTTGCGAGAACAACAGCAGAGCCAATTCCTTATGTTTGTAAATCTTAGTTTACAAAAACAGGATTTTGGAGAATTAAAATGAATCCGTTCATCTTACTTCTTTTAATCATAGCAGGAATATCGGTTCTCGTTCTTATCACATCCTTAGTTTGCTTTTTGAGAGTTTTTTATTCACCGAAAAGGAAAGCTCTCGGTCCCGATGAATTTGAAATCCCCGACGGTGAAATTTACCAAGCTCTCAGCGAGGATATCAAGAGGTGGACAACCGAGGCGAGAACCCTTCCCCACGAGGACGTGTCAATTCTTGCGCACGACGGAATTACGCTCCGAGGAAAATATTACGAACATAAAAAAGGCGCTATAACCGAAATTCTTTTCCACGGATACCGTGGAAGCGGAGAAAGAGATCTTTCCGCAGGTATAGAGCGTTGCTTCGCTTTGGGCAGAAATGCCCTCATCGTTGACCACAGAGGCAGCGGCAGAAGCGACGGACACGTTATCAGCTTTGGTGTCAAGGAAAAAAAGGACGCTCTGCTTTGGATAGATTTTGCGATCAAGCGTTTTGGAAAGGACGTAAAAATAGTTCTCACGGGCATTTCAATGGGCGCCGCAACCGTTCTTATGGTTGAGGGCGAGAAGCTTCCCGAAAACGTAAAATGCGTTCTTGCCGACTGTCCCTATTCATCACAAAAGGAAATTATTAAAAAGGTTATAAGAGAGATGAAGCTCCCGGCGAATCTTTTATATCCCTTTGTAAAGCTTGGCGCATTTGTTTTCGGCGGCTTCAATCTTGATAAAGAAACTCCTCTTGACGCAATGGCTAAATGCACCCTACCCACAATTTTCATTCACGGAACTACCGACGATTACGTTCCGTGTCAAATGAGCGCAGAACTTTTCAAGGCTTGTACTCACCCTGTTAAAAAGTTCGTCGAGATCGAAGGCGCGGGACACGGAATCGCCTTTCCGACCGACAAAGAAAAATACATAACTGCGCTTTCCGAATTTGAAAAGGAATGGAATATATAAAAAATGCTGCCAATGGCTAACCTGTTTTATCACGGGTCGCCTTGGCAGCATTTTTATCGTTGGTGAACTTTTTAGACTTTTGTACCGCCGATGTAAAAATATAAGATTTTATGAAGCTTTTCCGTAAAACCAAGCTTATATTATTTATATATTTTCAAATTCATTCACAAAATGTTTACGTGCTCCGCAAGGGTACGGATTGACATTTATTCCTTTTTTTGCTATAATAAAAACACAAAACGCACACTCCCCATCGGAGCGTACGGTAAAATGCGCTCCATACGGGGCGCATTTTGTCTTTTTAAAGGAGGTTTAAAAATGAAAAAAATCAAACGCTTATTACTTACTCTTTCACTGCTGATTTCCGCGCTTCTTATATTATCGTCGTGCGCTAAGAACCCCGACAGATACGAATGGTTCATAGATATGTATACGAAGGACGGAGTTATATACGACAGAACGAATCCAATTCAAAGACTCGACCATTTCAACGTTCGAACGAGCGATAAAGTAAAGCTCAGCTTCAACGAGGACAAAACGTTCTCATTCAGCGACTATTCAGGAAACGAATACCGCGGTACTTACGAGTTTTCTAAGAAAAAGATCAGCGTATCGTATAAAATCGATCTTAAGTTTGAAAACGGACACACCGCAACCGCAGTATACACTTCGAGATCAGGACGCCATTCAAGGCTCGACGTTGAAATATTCGGCGTTGAATATATTTTCACAAACTTCGACCCGTTTATGTACACAACCGAAGAATTCAACAACGACTTGAAGGATATCGCCGTAAGCGTTCGTGACGCTTCACGCTCGAAGGAGCAAATCGTTCAATATCACGATTTCTATTATTACAAAGGCAACGTTACCGAGGATAATGGCAAATTCTATCTTTCCTATGCGGGTATCAGGCACGACCTTTCAAACGGCTGTGAGATTTACCCATATTACATCGACGAAAAGGATAACCTCAGCGTCAAGGAAGGGCTTTCCGAGGGAGAGTGCATCGTCAGAGATCGCGGCGGAGATTACGCGATATACTATTACAGCCCCAACGATTCTTACATTAGAGAATCGGTAGGCTTCGGCAAAATATACAGCTGGGTAAACGAGCTTACGCTTTATGACGTAAGTGAAATAACCTACGTTTACGATCGCGGCTCTTTAGCGCCGGGACATCTCCAAGAAGCAAGACTCGCAAGCTTTGCAGAATGCGAAGCAATAATTAATTACCTTAAAAACACAAAGCTCGATTACGTAGCGCCCGAGAACATTCCTGACCCTATTGAAGGTAAAGCAATCGATTTTGTAATTATAACCGCCGAGGACGGAGAGGTATATAAATTACAGCTTGACGATTTCTACTTCTACGAGGGTAACGGATATAAAGCTAATACTCACTTCCCCGCCATAGCGGACCGCGGCACGAATTACGTTAATATCGACACGCACCTCGTTTATCGGGAAATATTCAAGTACGGACAAAAGATAGCGAATACCGAGCTTGACCTCTCCTACGTCATTCTCGAGCCGATCGATACCTTCGACGGCGTTGATCTTGATTTCACCACCGATTGCGAGTACGTATCCGACGTTACGGTAAATATTATAGACGCAAGACACGTGCAATATGACGGCGTGCTTTACGAGGTAGTAAGCGAATACGACTTCTCACCCTGCGTTTCGGATATCGAACCTGAAAAATACAGCATTCTGACTATCAAAAACGCAATTGACGGAAGCGTTCTTTTGAACGTCAAGTACGACACGGGAAGAGCGCTTTCTACAGAAGATATATTATCTACCGCACTTACAGGCGGAGAGAACGAATCAATTTCGCTTTACCTTGATGCCGATGCTACCGAAGAGCTTACTGAACTGCTTCTTTCAAGCAACTTGGTTATATACGTTAAGTAAAGCCATAGATAAAGCGCAAGTGATAAAGCAATAAGCAAAATCAACGTCGCTTTGTTTTTTAAAAAACACAAATAAAGTAAATAATTATTTGCAAAATAAGAGTAAACAAAAAATTCACGCAACAAAAAAACAAACCGGCCATACCGAGCTTAAAAACGGTGTGGTTGGTTTGCTTTTTATTATCAGTCTATATCAAGCCCCGTCTGGACAGGATAGTATTTCGCAAGTCCTCCGACGGAGGTTTCTCTATATCCGAGAGGCAAATCGCAGCCTGTATTATACATTGTTTTAACTATAAGATCAAACGTTATCTTTCGTGAATCAGAAAGGAAGTTTGCAAGTGACAGAGCGTTTATAGCTCTCATTGCGGCAACTGCGTTTCTCTCAATACACGGTATCTGCACAAGACCGCATATAGGATCGCACGTAAGCCCGAGGTGATGCTCCATCGCAACCTCAGCCGCGTATTCTATCTGATCAAGTCCCATACCGAAAAGCTCGCCGAGAGCCGCCGCAGCCATAGAACACGCCGAACCGATTTCTGCCTGGCATCCACATTCAGCGCCGCTTATCGATGCGTTGGTTCTTATTATATTTCCGATAAGAGCGGCGGTTGCAAGAGCGTTGAAGATTTGCCTGTCGCTAAAGCCTCTTGATTCCTGCATATACTTAAGAACAGACGGCAAAACTCCACACGACCCGCAGGTTGGAGCCGTTGCGATAGTTCCGCCCGCCGCATTCTGCTCGCTGACGGCAAAGGCGTAAGCGGAAACGAGACGGTTTTCTCTGGTTTGCATAGACTCGTCTATATGGTTCTTCTCAAAAAGAATTCTCGCCTTTCTTTTAGTGCCGAGTCCACCGGGAAGAATTCCTGTCGTGGAGAGTCCCTCGTGAATAGAATTTTTCATCGTATCCCAAACCTCGTCAAGATACGAATAAATATCCTCTCCCTCGTATTTTATAACGTATTCATAGAGTCTTATATTTTCTTTTCTGCATACCTCCGCTATCTCGGCAAAGGTAGAATGAGGATAAACGTCAGGCTCACACTTAGCCTTTCCCTCTCCCTCTATCTCAATAGAGCCGCCGCCGAT
>SVUD01000044.1 GCA_015063445.1 Oscillospiraceae bacterium | reverse complement strand
TAAAGGACTAAGGTTGAAAACCGGAGGTTTTCTCCGTTTTTATTAAAGTTTTTTGTTCTACCGTCGTTTGCTGAACTCTCGTCGTACCCTCGTACGCCTGACTGACCACTCCCGTGTCGCAAGCCGCCGTCTGCGCAAGTCTCGACTTGTCTTGCTCGCGTACGTGGGACTTCGCTTCAAAAAACGATTATCAACCGTTTTTTGTTCGCTCACAGTCACAAACGACGCTTTCCGCTCTAAATCCCTTTGCCCCAAGAGACTGAGCCATTAAGAATTCGCTGAAATTTTAGTTTTTATTGAATTTTTCTTCTTTTTATTTCGATTTTACTGAATTCTTAATGACTCAGCCTCTTTTATTCGGTTACACCCAAACGACGCAGCTTCTTTTAAAAATATTTTTCATATTATATAGAAATGTTCATAATTTGGTGGTAAAATTATTTCAAAAAATAAAATAACTGGAGAAAGAGATGCTCAATTTAAAAGAAATTAAAAAAGATTATCAAACCTCCTCCGAAACGGTTCACGCCTTAAAGGGCGTTTCAATCGCGTTCAGAAGAAGCGAATTCGTCTCGATTCTCGGTCCTTCGGGCTGCGGAAAAACAACGCTTCTTAACATTATCGGCGGTCTTGATAAGTATACCGACGGAGATCTTATAATCAACGGCAGAAGCACGAAATCTTATTCCGACAGAGACTGGGACGTATACCGAAATCACAGAATAGGATTTATCTTCCAAAGCTATAACCTCATTCCTCACCAGACGGTTCTTACAAACGTAGAGCTTGCGCTTACCATAGCGGGCGTGTCAAAGGAAGAGCGTGTCGCTCGCGCGAAGCAGGCGCTTGACAGAGTCGGTCTTTCGGGTCAGTATCACAAGCGTCCCAATCAGCTCTCGGGAGGTCAGTGCCAGAGAGTCGCGATAGCGAGAGCTCTTGTTAACGATCCCGAGATCCTTCTCGCCGACGAGCCCACGGGCGCGCTTGACACGGTTACGAGCGTTCAGATAATGGACCTCATTCGAGAAATATCGAACGAGCGCCTCGTTATTATGGTTACTCACAACCCCGATCTTGCCGAGCAGTATTCCTCGAGAATAGTAAGACTTATCGACGGTGAGATCACAGAGGACTCAAATCCCTTCTCCGAGGAGGAGGAGGCAGCCGAGTGCCTGGCTATCGAGGAGGAATTGATGGCAAGGGAGCTTGCCGAGGCAGAGGCGGAAAAGGCGCTTAACGAAAGCGCGGAGGCAAATTCGTCCGATGCGTTCGTCCAAGAGAAGAAAAAGCAACCCAAAAAGCGTAAGGAAAAAGCAAAAATGTCGTTCTTCACGGCGTTTATGCTCTCTCTCAAAAACCTCTTCACAAAAAAAGGAAGAACCACTCTTACCGCCTTTGCGGGCTCTATCGGTATTATAGGAATCGCTCTTATACTTGCCGTCTCAGAGGGTATGACGGCTTATATAGATCACGTTCAGGAAACGGCGCTCTCCTCTTATCCGATAACTATAGAAAATGAAACCACAGATATCTCCGCGCTTATGGAAACTCTCTTTTCCGAGGACGACGGAACCAAGCATTCTATGAACGAAGTTCATAAAAATCCGATGATATCCGAGCTTGTTGCCGCGCTTCAGAAGGTAACGACCAACAAAAACGACCTGAAGGCGTTCAAGGAATTCCTTGACACACAGCTTAAAGACGAGGATTCCGAGCTTTATTCCGCCGTTACGGGCATTCAGTATTCCTACGATCTTAACATTCCGATTTACACGGAAAACGTTGACGGAAAGATAGTTAAATCAGACACGGCTGAGCTTATGACGAAAATGCTCGCCAAGTATATGATCGGTATGGCGACGGGCGGTACGAATCTCGGCGGCTCAAACCTCAATTCCGTTGACACGGGCTCGATGAGCTCGAATATGATGAGCACGATGATGGGGCTCGTTATGTGGCAGGAGCTTCTTGCCGACAAACCCGATTCGAACGGCAGCGGCAATCTCGTTAACCCTCTTCTCAAGGAGCAGTATGATCTCGTTTCGGGAAGCTGGCCTAAGGCTTACGACGAAATCGTTCTCGTGCTTGACGAAAATAACGAGCTTGACGACCTTACTCTTTACGCTCTCGGACTTATTTCCGAGGATGAGATCAACGCGATAATCGAAGCGGCGGTAAACAAAACCGACCTTCCTCCGTCGGACAAAACCTCTTGGAGCTACGACGAGATACGCGCTCTCACTTTTAAAACAATTCTTCCCGGAAGCCTTTACGTTCCGAACGGCGACGGCACGTTCAGATTAAAGGACAGCAAGGAGCCCGACTACGATTTCTGGCTCAAGAGTCTTTGCGCCGACGCGCTCGAATTAAAGGTCTCGGGTATCATCCGTCCCAATCCCGATGCGGAAACAACTATGCTCAGCGGAGCTATCGGCTACACTCAGGATCTTACCAAATACGTTATAGCGGAAACGCTTAAATCCGACGTTGTAATAGCTCAGCTTGCGACTCCCGGTATTGACGTTCTTACCGGTCGTCCCTTCAAGGAGGCGGCGGGAAAGCTCTCCGACACGGAAAAGAAAACCGCCTTCAAAAACTACGTATCTCATCTTAGCGATGAAGAAAAGCTTGAGCTCTTCGTATCCATTCAGTGTATTAAGAGCGAAATGGCTCTCGTTCCCAACACAGACGTTACTACCCTTGATTTTGCCGTTACACAGGCAAAAAACAACATAAAAGAGCTTCTCGCGAATAAAACGAACGAAGAAAAGATCGCAACCCTTATGGGCTTCCTTGCCGGCGGAAACTCCAGCGTTGACTCCGAAAGCGTAGACGTTTCGGTTCTCGAGGACGCTCTGGCAAAGCTCTCCGACGATCAGATAATCGCGCTTCTCGAGCCATATATTATCGAAAGCTGCCGTATGGAGATAGCCAAGGGCGTTGAGGAAGGCTTCAAAAGCGTTCCCGATGCCACAAAGCTCCTGATGCTTGAAGGCGACCTTTCGGATACGACAACCGAAGCTCAGTTTGCTATCTACTACGACAGACTCACCGAATTCTCCGAGTCAAATTACGACGATAACCTTATCAAGATAGGCTGCCTTGACGTAAACTCTCCCCATTCTATCAACATTTTTGCGTCAAGCTTCGAAAACAAGGACATCATAGCCGAGGTCATAAATGACTACAACAAGGGCGTTGACGAGGAAAAGCGTATCTCTTACACCGACCTTATCGGAATTCTTATGTCGTCCATCACCATAATTATCGACGCTATCACCTACGTTCTTATCGCGTTCGTTGCGATATCCCTCGTCGTTTCCTCAATAATGATAGGAGTTATCACTCTTATCTCGGTTCAGGAAAGAACGAAGGAAATAGGAATTCTCCGCGCTATCGGCGCTTCAAAGAGAAACGTATCGGCAATGTTCAACGCGGAAACTATTATCATCGGTCTTGCCGCGGGACTTCTCGGTATAGGCGTCTCCTATCTGCTTTGTATTCCGATCAATCTTATACTGAATGCTCTTACCGGCATTCCCAACCTTAAGGCGATTCTTCCTATAGGAGCAGCCGCAATACTCGTTCTCATCAGTATGCTGCTCACTCTTATATCGGGACTTATTCCCTCAAGAAGCGCCGCAAAGAAGGATCCCGTAGTAGCGCTCAGAACCGAATAATAGGTTTAGCAAACCTTAAGATTCCCTTCGGAAATCTTTCATAAAAATGCGAAAACAGCGCCATTATGTAAACCAAAACTTACATAATGGCGCTTTTTCTTATTAATTACAAATTAAAAGAACAAAAAAGAGCGGAAGAAAACAATGGCTGCAATAAGCAATTTCGCAAAATCGACGAAAATGCGTAACAAACCTATTTTCTTCTGCTCTTTTATTGTGAAAGCTTAACACGGGGTACCGGCAAAGCATACTTCACCCACAGCGCACGTTTGGTGGGGTATCCGGCATTTATTAATTATGCAAGATTCTGAGTGCTGAGCATATCAAGCAGAGCCTTAGCCTCTTCCTTAGAAATAGTGATGCCCTTGCCCATCTTCTCGTGATCGGGAGACCACGTACGGATATCGTACACAGGCTCTCTCTCGTTCCAGCTGATAAGGTTAAGCTCCTTATTCCAACCGTTATTGCCTTCGCTGACAATACCGATCTTTTCTACAATTTCATACTTGATTTCAGGCATTTGTCCTTCTCCTTAAAAGATTTAAAATAAAATAAATCATTTATTATAAACATTTTACCATATAAATATTTAAATGTCAAGAAAAATTTAAAAATATTTTAAAATCTTTTTACCTTTTTACTTTTATTTGATAAAATATGTATGTTTTGGAAAAGCGATAGTGTGTTTTATATAAAATTTAACTTTTATACCTCTTAAGTTTATACACTTTTTCAGTCGTTTTTTGCGCAATTCTTATTGACTTTTTTTCTAAAAAATGATATAATATCCTTCCGGATAAAAATCAGCATCTCCGGTATGCCCGAGTGGTAATGGCGTTTTATGCCTGATTCAAAATATTAGTCGACCGACGGGCGTTATTTTACACGCGGTCGGTTTTTTGATTGTTAAAAAAATAATTATCATATATCGCTTGAAAAACAGCGGACAGGGACCTCGGCTCCCTGTTTAAAAGGAGAAAAAATGAGAGAGGAATGGAAAGGCTTTAAAGAAGGCAGATGGGTTAACGAAATTAACGTAAGAAGCTTTATTCACAAGAATTACACGGCTTATTACGGAAACGAAAAGTTTCTTGAGGGTCCCACCGAGGATACGACGGCTCTTTGGCACGAGGTAAGCGAGCTTATGAAGGCAGAGATAGCCGCGGGCGGAGCTCTCGATATGGATACGAGCGTTATTTCGACTATCACCTCGCACCCTGCCGCTTATATAAATAAGGATATAGAAAAAATAGTCGGCTTGCAGACCGACAAGCCTTTGAAGCGCGCGCTTATGCCCGCGGGAGGAATCCGTATGGCTGTAAAGGCGTGCAAGGATAACGGCTATGAAGTTGACCCCGATATAATCGAGTTCTTTACCGAGCACAGAAAAACACATAATGCCGGCGTTTTCGACGCCTATACCCCCGAAATGAGAAAATGCCGTTCAAACCACATAATAACGGGACTTCCCGACGCTTACGGCAGAGGAAGAATTATCGGTGACTACAGAAGAGTCGCTCTTTACGGTGTTGACCGTCTTATAGAGGACAAGCAGTTCCAGAAGGATACCACCGTATCCACGATGTCGCTTGAGGTAATCCGTGAGCGCGAGGAGCTTTCGGAGCAGATAAGAGCTCTCGAGATGCTCAAGAAGCTTGCCGAGATCTACGGCTGCGATATATCCAAGCCCGCGAGAACTCTTAAGGAAGCAACACAGGCTCTCTACTTCGCCTATCTTGCCGCCGTAAAGGAGCAGAACGGCGCGGCTATGAGCCTTGGAAGAACCTCTACCTTCCTTGACATATACGCGGAGCGCGACCTCAAGGAAGGAACTATTACCGAAAAGGAAATTCAGGAAATAATCGACCAGTTCGTTATGAAGCTCCGTATGGTGAGATTTGCGAGAACTCCCGATTATAACCAGATATTTGCCGGAGATCCCACGTGGGTAACCGAGTCTATCGGCGGTCTTGATACCGACGGTAAGCCCCTCGTTACCAAAATGTCGTTCAGATATCTCAACACTCTTAACAACATCGGAGCCGCTCCCGAGCCGAACCTCACGGTTCTTTGGAGCGAGCATCTTCCCGAAAACTTCAAGAAATTCTGCGCAAAGATATCCATAGAGCATCATGCGGTTCAGTACGAAAACGACGACCTTATGCGTCCCGTACACGGCGATGACTATGCTATTGCCTGCTGCGTATCCTCGATGAGAGTCGGTAAGGAAATGCAGTTCTTCGGCGCAAGAGCAAACCTCGCTAAGTGTCTGCTTTACGCTATAAACGGAGGCGTAGACGAGATATCGGGTCAGCAGGTAGGTCCCGAATACCGCGCGGTTACGGGCGATTACCTCGACTACGAGGACGTTATGAAAAAATACCGCGATATGATGAGATGGCTTGCGCGCGTTTACGTTAACGCTCTCAATATTATTCATTATATGCACGACAAGTATGCCTACGAAAGACTTCAGATGGCTCTGCACGACAGAGACGTTAAGCGTTGGTTCGCTACGGGTATCGCCGGTCTTTCGGTTGTTGCCGACTCACTTTCGGCTATTAAGTACGCAAAGGTTCGTGTTACAAGAAACGACGCCGGCATCGTTACCGATTACACGGTTGAGGGCGACTTCCCCAAGTTTGGTAACGACGATGACAGGGTTGACAGCATCGCAAAGGAGGTTCTCCACACCTTCATAAGCTACCTTCGTGAAAACGAGGCGTACCGTGACGGCGAGATAACGACCTCTATACTTACTATTACGTCTAACGTTACATACGGTAAAAATACAGGCTCCACCCCCGACGGAAGAAAGGCGGGCGAGCCCTTCGCTCCCGGAGCGAACCCCATGCACGGCAGAGATGAAAACGGCGCTGTCGCTTCTCTCGCGTCCGTTTCCAAGCTTCCCTTCACCGATTCGCAGGACGGTATCTCCAATACGTTCACTATCGTTCCCTCGGCACTCGGAAAAACAGACTTTGAAAGAGAGAGCAACCTCGTTTCTCTCCTTGACGGATATACCGCTAAGCGCGGCTTCCACCTTAACGTAAACGTCTTTGACAAGGAGCTTCTTCTCGACGCTCAGAAGCACCCCGAGTTATATCCCCAGCTCACCATTCGTGTTTCGGGATACGCGGTCAACTTCATTAAGCTTACAAAGGCGCAGCAGGATGAGGTTATTTCAAGAACCTTCCATTCGGCTCTTTAAGATATGATAAAAGGAAAAATTCATTCCTTTGAAAGCTTCGGCACGGTAGACGGTCCGGGAGTACGCTTCGTCGTATTCTTGCAGGGCTGTCCTATGCGCTGTATTTACTGCCATAACCCTGATACGTGGGACTTTTCGGCGGCAAAATACGAGCTTTCGGCTGCCGAGGTTATCGAGAAAATGACGAGAAACCTTCCGTTCTATAAATCGGGCGGAATTACGGTTACGGGCGGCGAACCCTTAGCTCAGATAGACTTCGTAACCGAGCTTTTTACCCTTGCGAAAAGCGAGGGCATACACACCTGTATAGATACCTCGGGAATATATTTCAAATCTACCCCCGAAGCTCTCGCGAAATTTGACATGCTCCTCAGCGTTACCGACCTCGTTATGCTCGATATAAAGCATATCGACGAAAACGAGCACAAAAGGATCACGGGACACTCAAGTGAAAGCCCTCTTTCCTTTGCGAAATATCTTAACGAAAAGAAAAAGCCTATGCGTATTCGTTACGTGCTTCTGCCGGATTACACCGACAAAAAAGAGCACCTAACCGCTCTCGGAGTGCTCTTAAAGGATTTTTCAAATATTGAAAAGGTCGAGGTTTTACCCTATCACGAGCTCGGGCGTGTTAAATACGAACGGCTCGGTATTCCGTATCCTCTCGAAAATGCGAGAGTTCCGGACAGGGACGACGTTGAAAACGCCGTTAGAATTATAGACGGCGAGCGCTTATCCTTAGTGTGACGAGCGCGTTTCCACGTAATAAACGGGGGCTTTTCCGTAGCGCTTTTTAAACGCCTTCGAAAAGCCGAACGAATCCTTATATCCAACCATATATGAGCTTTGCTCCACGTTGTAACCAAGCTTCAAAAGCTTCTTTGCTTCGTGGAGCCTTTTATTTATAAGAAACTCCTGCATTGTGAGTCCGTTTCTCTGCTTGAATATGCGAGCAAGATATTTGCGATTCAGTCCTACGCTGTCTGCTATATCAGAAATAGTGACATTTTCCATATAATGAGCGTTTATATAGTTTATAACCTTATTCGGATAATCGTATTTTTCCGTTCCGCAAAGCAACGAGGCGTAGAGCTTAAAAAGGAAGCTCGCAAGCAGCTCTTCTCTTCCGGAGTCGGACTCTATAGCCGCCCTCAGCTCAGAAACTGCCGATACGTCATACTCAAAAACGTCCGATAGCTCGTCAAATTTTGACGAAAGCTTACCTAAAAAGCCTATCCACACGTAGTTCCAAGGGTTTTTGTCCGATGCTCTGTATACTGTGACCTCTCCGGGCTTTATAAGAAAGGCTTCGCCCTCCTTAAGCTTATATTTTCCTCTCGGACTCACGAATTCTCCCTCGCCCTTCGTTACAAAGTGGATAAGATAATAGCCCCTGACGTGAGGACCGAACTTGTGAGATGCCTCGCAACTTTCGTGTCCCGCATCACAAGCGAACAAATCAACAAAGCCCTTATTCTCCACCAAAACAGTTTTTCTCATATCAAGCTCCAAAAAACATTTATAGTGACATTTTACCATATTCAAGTGACAAATATCAATGGATTTGCAAAAATAAATTTACTATAATTAAATATACAAAACAAAACCGAAAGGCAATAAGGAGAAAAGTATGATAAAAATCACCTTTTTAGGCGCCGGAAGCACCGTTTTCGCAAAAAACATATTGGGAGACTGCATGCTCACCGAGAGCATAAAGGACGAGCTTGATATTGCTCTTTACGATATTGATGCGGAAAGACTCGAGGAATCAAACGTTCTTATAACCGCGCTTTCGAAAAAGCTTACCGACGGAAAGGCAAAGGTTTCAACCTACCTCGGTATTGAAAACAGAAAGAGCGCCCTTAAGGACGCAAGCTTCGTTATAAACGCAATTCAGGTCGGAGGCTATGAGCCGTGTACGGTTATAGACTTTGAGATACCAAAAAAATACGGACTTCGCCAGACGATAGCGGATACTCTCGGTATCGGTGGAATTATGCGTGCCTTGCGTACGATTCCCGTTATGAAGGCATTTGCCGACGATATCGAAGAGGTTGCCCCTAATGCGTGGCTTCTTAACTACACAAATCCTATGTGTATGCTTACTAACTATATGCAAAGATTCACCAAGGTAAAGACTGTCGGACTTTGCCACAGCGTTCAGGTATGCGTTTCAAGGCTTTTTGAAAAGCTTTCTCTTACAGAAAAGTATGCCGATGACTACGTAGCGGAAATTGCGGGAATAAACCATATGGCGTGGCTTCTTAAATTGACCGACAAAAAGGGCAACGACCTTTATCCCCTCGTTCGTGAGCTTGCGGCAAAGAAGAACCGCGAATGCAAGCACGAGGATATGGTTCGCTTTGATTACATAGACAAGCTCGGCTATTACTGTACGGAAAGCAGCGAGCATAATGCGGAATATAACCCCTTCTATATCAAAAAAGGATACCCCGAGCTTATAGAAAAGTTCAACATTCCGCTTGACGAGTATCCGAGGCGCTGCGTAAAACAGATAGCAAGA
Organism: Oscillospiraceae bacterium; assembly: GCA_015063445.1. The sequence continues at coordinate 4,451 of SVUD01000044.1, read as the reverse complement.
TGGAAGAGCTTAAAGGAAGAAATTTACGCAAACGGAGATATCACGCATACAAGAAGCCGTGAATACGGCTCTCATATTATAGAAGCGATAGTAACCAACAAGCCTTATCAGATAGGCGGTAACGTTCTCAACAACGGTCTTATACCCAACCTTCCCGCTGATGCGACGGTTGAAGTTCCCTGCCTCGTTGACGCATCGGGTATACACCCCACCTTTGTCGGTCCTCTTCCCACTCAGCTTGCTGCGATGAACTCGTCGAACATCTATCCGCAGCTCCTTACGGTTGAGGCTGCCGTCACCGGAGATATGAAAAAGGTATACCAGGCGGCTATGATGGACCCTCATACTGCGGCAGAGCTATCCATAGAGGATATTATCTCAATGTGCGACGAGCTTATCGAGGCTCACACAAAGGCAGGTTATCCGTGCTTTATAAGTGACGAAAATAAGCTTTAACAAAACCAAAGCGGGATAGATAAATTGCTACCTATACGGCAAAATCTACCCCGCTTTTAGCGTGAGGAAGGGTTGTCACGCAACGAATTGCAGCCTTGCGGTCACGCGAATTGGCACTGCGCCATGAACCAAAGAAACTAAAAAATTCAAAAAAATGTTGACATTTTCGTTGTTTTATGTTAGAATAATATAGCAAACACTAATCGAGCTATCCCGTGTATATGCTTGCAATATGGGCAAGCGTTTCTACTAACCGCCGCAAATGGTTGACTACCGGTTTTTACCGAGAGTCAGCTTTTTTTGTTTATTTTTTCCGACTCTCGCGCATACAATTAGAGAGACTTGGAGGACTAAAATGAACTTATACCTTGAAATTTTCGGATATATCGGTACTCTGCTCATCTTTATTTCAATGACGATGAGCTCATTAAAAAGGCTCAGGATACTAAACGCTGCGGGCTCTGTTATAAGTATGATATACTCGTTAATATTACCGGCATATCCAATAGCGTTTTTAAATCTCGGATTGATTCTTGTAAACGTTTATAAGCTCATTACCGAGAACAAGAAAGGAGAAAAAGAATGAATCTTTACATAGACGGATATAAAATAACCCCCACTCCCGACGCATCGCTACTCGATATAATAAAGGAGCTTGGTCTTATGACGGGAAAGCTCTCAAGCGATCCGATAGCGGCAAAAATAGCGGGCGACGTTTTTACCCTTAACTACGTACCCGTGCGAACTAAAGACGTACAGGCGAACAAGGAAACCGAGCGCGCGGCAATGGCAGCGTCGGGCGGTGTCGTAAAGCTTCTCAGATACGACGATCCGAGAGGCCGCGACGCATATAGGCGCACGGCGCAGTTTATAATATTCCTCGCTATGCAGCGTCTTTACAAGAACGCAAAGGCAAAAATGAACTGTACCGTCGGTTCCGGACTCTTCGTCAAGGTGACGGGCGCTCCCGACTTTTCGGCAGAAAAGCTCAAAGCAGAGGTAAAGAAAATAGTTGACGAGGATATCGTCTTAAAGAGAAAGAGAATACCCACCAAGGAGGCGATAGAATACTTCCGCGCAAGAGGCGATGACGACAAGGCTCGCCTTCTCGAATACCGCAATTTTGAAACGGTTGACGTTTATGAGCACGGCGATTTTAGAGATTATTACTACGGAGAAATGGCTCCCTCGACGAGCTTTTTAAAGGCTTGGGATATTCTTCCGAGAGACGACGGCTTTATGTTTATCTTCCCCGACACGAAAAACCCCGACCGTGTCGCAAGCTACCGCGAAATGCCGGGCTTCTTCCGTGTGTATACCGAGGGCAAAAGCTGGGGCGAGCTTATGGAATGCGAAACGGTTGCGGACCTTAACGAGCTCGTCGACAGCGGAAAAATCCGTCAGCTCATACGAGTTAACGAGGCTCTGCACGAAAAGAGCTACTCGCAGATAGCGGATATGATATGCGAGCGAGGCGCAAAGGCTGTAATGCTCGCGGGACCGAGCTCTTCGGGTAAAACCACCTCGGCAAACCGCCTCGCAACCCAGCTCCGTGTGCACGGAAAGCACCCTATCCTTATGAGTCTTGACGACTACTACGTAGACAGAGACAAGATTGCTCCCGGCGCTGACGGAAAGGTTGACCTCGAGCATATCAACACGATAGACACCGAGCTTTTCTCGGAGCAGCTCTCTGCTCTTCTATCGGGCGAGGAAATCGAAATACCAACCTTCAACTTCAAACGCGGAAAGCGTGAGTGGGTAGGCCACAAAATGCGCCTCAACGACTCTTCCGTAATCATAATCGAAGGACTTCACGCAATGAACCCCGTTCTTTTGCCGAAGGGGCTTGACTCAAATCTTATCTTCAAAATGTATGTCAGCCCCCTGCTCCCCTTGAATCTTGACGACCACAACAGAATACCGACGAGCTATCTTAGACTGCTTCGCAGAATAGTGCGTGACTTCGAAACACGCGGCTCATCGGTACAAAACACGCTCGATATGTGGGACTCTGTAAGACGCGGCGAGGAAAAATGGATATTCCCCTTCCAAGAGAATGCCGACGTTATCTTCAACAGCTCCACCCTCTACGAGCTTGCCATTCTGAAGCGCCACATCTTCCCGCTTCTCGTTGCCGTCGGTCCCGAGGAGGACTGCTACGACGAGGTTCGCGCGGTAGTTAAAATACTGAACTTCGTTCACGAGAGCGACGTCGACGACGAGATTCCCCCGACAAGCCTCGTCCGTGAATTCATCGGCGGAAATACGTTTTACAAGAAATAAAACGCCATAAAAGGAAACTTTAATTTGCATTTTGGTGAAAAAACTAAGAATATTTTTGTTTGATTTTATAAAACAATTAAAAAGAATGCAGAAAAGATACACGCAAGAGCGTGATGATATACTTGCTTTGATAAAAATGCAAGCATCGCATTTGACCGGGAAAACGCAAATGGGCTAAGCCCAAACCCATATACGTGAACCCCCAAAGCTCATATTTCGCTTTGGGGAACCCCTACACAAGCAGAAAGAGAGAACAAATCGGTCATAGCCGATGAACTGCTGTTAACACATCACGCCAACGGCGTGTATATCATCAACTTCAAAGAAATTGTATATCACCAACACAAAGTGTTGTATATCATCAAGTCGCAGAAAAGATACACGCAGGAGCGTGATGAAAGGAGCGAAGCGACGGATTAGCGAGTCCGCGAGCGTCTATACACCATCGGTGATGAGATGCACCTTACGGCGATGATATACCAAGTCTGCGACTTGGATAAACAAAAACCTCACCCTGTTCGGATGAGGTTTTTTCTGGTGGAGCATCTTCAACGAAAATCCAAACGCTCGATTGTCAACACTTACGAATTGTTTTCCGTTACGTCTCTTTTTTCGGAAGCTACGGACACATCTTTTTTTACGAGCGCGAGTATTATAAAGATTGTGAAAACGATAATTTTTGCTATACCAACGATGGTTGTGCATATCGAATAAAATTCGTAAGCAGATGAGCCATAATAATTATTCGAAAGATTACCTATGTAATTAAATATTGAGAAAAATGCGCTAATTGCGGTAAAACAAAGAGTTACCAAAAACGCGCGTTTTGTTGCGGTCTGAAGCTCATCATCTTCCTTTTTGATGTAAAAGTATCCGCCGACAACCACAAAAGCTATAAAGCTAAGATAAGCGCTTAACCAAATTAAAACCGATTTCCATTTGTTGTTCCAAGTGATATTCATATTACTCCTCCTTGTGTAATTGGTAATATAATTATACCAAGATTAGCGCCGTCTGTCAACCCATATTGTATTTTAACGATGGGCGTCATATCAAACCTCTTTGCAATCGGCTGTTTTCGGCGTAGCCTTCGGGATAAAATCAAACCGATTGCCATAAGAGCAAAATTACAGATTATATGACAAAAGAGAGATAACCGCAAGGGCTATTCATCTAGGATTTTGACGGCAAGCGTCAATATGCCTCGCCTTGCCGCTTACAAGCAAGCTTGACGCGATCTGCGGCGGGTATGCGAACCTAGGACCGACCGGTTATACTCCAAATCGGCGTAAGTACGCTTTGCGTCCTTAGTGCTGCGCACCTTACTTGACTATGTCAAGCCGCCGAGGAGCAATCTACACTCACTCGCTCACAAGCAAGCTTGCAGCCTCGTTTCGCTTGATTATGTAGCCTCCGGCTCCAACAGTTTGGACATAGTACAAGCCTTAATGATACATAAACAAAAGAGAGATAACCGCAAGGGCTATCTCTCTTTTGTTGGTGGAGCATGTTTAACGAAAGTCGAACCAACTGATTATCAATCTACAAATGTTACCTTGCTCGAATATTCAAAGGTTTGAGTATAGGTTACGTTACCGCCGGTATCGTATGAAGTTTCCTTTATCTTATTTCCTTGACCGTCATACTCATACTTCATTGTTGTAACGGTAGTTTTCGTTCCTACTGTCATTGTGGTTATTGTTTCGACT
>SVUD01000043.1 GCA_015063445.1 Oscillospiraceae bacterium | reverse complement strand
ACGGCTACGAGCTTTCTGCCAACTGGATATGGGCAGACGCAGAGGTACATAAGGAGCAATGGGTAAGCATGCGTAAAACCTTTACGCTTGACGAAGTACCCGAGGAAGCCTTTGCCAGAATTTCGGCAGATACTAAGTATTGGCTCTGGATAAATGGAGAAATGGCTATTTTCGAGGGTCAGCTTAAGCTCGGAGATTCGAGATATACCTGGTATTATGACAAGGAAGATATTTCGGATTATCTCGTAGAGGGTGAAAATACTATTGCCGTTCAGGTATACTATTCCGGAAAATCAAGTGCCGGTACGGTGAATAGCGGTGTTCCGGCGTTCCTTTTTGAAGCTAATATAGGCAATACTCTTATATGCAGTGACACCACATGGAAAGCAGTTTTAGATCCTGCATACTTAGATGCGGGAATTGAGGAACATTCCATACTTGGCGAGTCCAGTATAAGATACGTTGCCGAAAAGGAAATGATAGATGCAAGCGGCAACAGATGGACCGATAAGGAATTCGACGACAGCGCTTGGGCGTTTGCAGTTAATCAGGACGAGAAGATAAGAACAAACCGCATAAAAGACGATTCCGGAAACATCAGCCCAATCTATTATCAGGACACCGATCCTCGTACTCGTCTTGTTTTGCGTTCTATCCCTCAGTGGTATATAGATGATATGCATAAATATACTGCCGACGGAGCTAACGGTACGGGAACTTATACCGTAAGCGAAAAAACGTTCGTTCCTCTGGCGCTTCCCGGTGAATACGTTCTTGAGGCGGAGGTTGAACTTCCTACGGCTAATACGGCTGCGGCTATAGGACTCTGCGTATGCGTTAAGGATAAAAGCAATTTCTATATGCCTCAGATAATTCTGAAATCGGGACTCACATTCAAGCCGCATAAAATGCAAGGCTCTTGGTCGAGTTCAAGTACAAATCTTAACGATACCGAGCTTAGTAAATCCATCTACGACACCGCAAACGGCGTAGATAACAGATTCAATACAAAATATACTGTTAAGATAGAGGTTGCCGCAAGCACTATAAAGACCTATCTTAACGGCACGCTTCTCGGAACCGTTACGGATGCCAACCTCGCAAGAGAAGGAAGCACCGTAGGAATAAGACAGGCGGTTGGCGAACCCTTAAACATATATTCCTTCAAGGTTACCGACACCTCGGAAAATGAAATCTACAATGCGAACATTGATAGCTACAATTCGGGTGATACTATCAAAGAATTCAACCAGCTTGTTGCAGAAAGCTCAAGCGAGGCTAACGCTTCAAAAACGTTTTCCAATACGGTTTTCGCAAATAGTAACGGAGAAAAGTACGTAACAATAAGAAACGTCAGAGTTGGCATAAACGACTTGAATCCCTCTAAGGCTTACACGATAGTTAATGAAACCAACCAGCAAGGAACTCCTTATCTCAAGGTGAGAAGCAAAACCGGTGGCGAGACCATCACAATATTGAGTGACGTCGACTCTTCAAACAAACCGATAACTCATCAATACGTGACTAAAGCCGGTGAACAGTCGTGGGAAGCGCTTGGATGGGTGAACGGATATGTATTTACGTTCACTGTTCCCGAAAGCGTTGAGGTGCTTGAGCTCGGCTTCCGTCCCTCAGGCTATAATACAAGCGCAACAGGCTTTGTTACCACAGACAATGATATTTTAAATCAAATCTATAAAGAAGCGTACGACACTCTTTACATATGTATGAGAGATACCTATATGGATTGCCCCGACAGAGAACGCATGCAGTATTGGGGCGATAGCGTTTCAAGCATGCAAAGGGCGGCGTACGCTATGGATGAGAGAGCTGCGCTTTTGTATACCAAGCTTTTAAAGCAGGCATTGGGATTTGCTGAGCCGAACGGAGTACTTTCAACTCACGTAGCAAGACCGGGACTTTGCGGCGAATTACCGACGCAGTCTCTTGCGGGTGTACACTCCTTCTGGCAGCATTATATGTACTTCGGAGGCGAGGAGCTTCTCTTTGAGGCATTCCCCCATCTTATAAAATACCTTAAGGTTTGGGATATTTCGCCTAACGGTATCATTGAGCACAGAACCGGTACTTGGAATGCTTGGATGGACTGGGGCTCTCATTACGACTCAACGATTATAGAAAACTGTTGGTACTACGTAGCGCTTGATAACGTTTTGAAGATAGCACAGCTTGAAGGCTCGGGCGCAACGGATGAGGATATAGAATTCCTTACCTCGAGAATGGAGCTTATTTCGAAAAACTTCGATAATCTTTATTGGGACGAGAGCAAAAACGCGTATTATTACGAGACCGACAACGGTATCGCGGATGACAGAGCAAACGCACTTGCCGTTTACGTGGGACTTGCTGATAAATCGCATTATGACGATATTCTTTCCGTATTGACAAGCGTCTACAATGCCTCTCCCTATATAGAGAAATACGTTCTTGAAGCGATGTATCTTATGGGTTACGCAGATGAGGCGGTAGCGCGCACGATCGAAAGATATACTCCCATCGCAAATGACGGATATCCCACGCTTACGGAATTTTGGGTTCAAAAACCCGGCGGAACAAACAATCACGCTTGGACGGGCGCTCCTATGTCCATGCTTTATATGTACAATGCGGGTATTACACCTCTCAGCCCCGAATTCAAGACCTTCCAAGTAAGACCTCAGCTCGGTACTCTCACAAGTGTTGACGCGTATATGGAGAGAGGCAGCGGTAAGATCGTTGTAAATGCGGCAAAATCCGCTACAAGTTTCGTATTGACCGTTACGGTTCCCTCGGGTGCTGATGGCGCGGTTATATCCGTACCTCGTATCGAGGGCATCGATACGATGATAAAGCTTGGCGAGGTTATCTTGTATGCCGATGGAAGAGCGATAAACGCTTTGCCGAGCGGAGTTTCATACGCGGGCGAGGACGTAGACTACGTAAGCTTCCTCGTTGCTCCCGGTGAATACACCTTCACTTCAAGCGAAAACATTTCCGAGGAAAGCGATACTTACAGCTTCGTTATAGATTCTGCCCTAAACGGAACTATCAGCGTTAACGGTACCGAAATCACGTCCTTCCCCTACACTTATACGGGCGCTAAGGATAGCACCGTAACCGTAGTAATAACTCCCGACAAAAACTACAGAGTGACCGCTATTACGGGAACGGATCCCGAAACGGTTGTCAGCGATGAGGCTATAACGAGAACGTATACTCTCGACGGAAATAAAACGTTTAACGCGGAATTTGAAAAGGCACTGTACGCTGACTACAAAACGGTAAATATATCCGTTTTAGATAAAGATATGGCAAATTATGCGTTGAACGTATATCTGAACGGAGAGAGCATCACGCTTCCCTTTAAGTGCGTGTATGATAACGTTACTTCCTTGAATCTCACGCTTTCTACCGTAAGCGACTATAATTACTCGGTTACCATCAACGGAAATGACGTAAAATCTCTTGATTTCGAGGTTGTTGAAAATACCGACATATTTGTTGATCTTAAGGAGATATCAACTGTTGATAAGCTTTCTATAGTCGGTGCTACCGTAAATCAAGGCAGGGCAAACAGTACCACGTGGCATGAGAAAAATCTTTATGACGGAATAAGAGTATCGACAAGCGGCTCGTTTGGATACTCAAGCGGAAAATATTCAACCGATCCCGACGTAAGCGCGGATCCGTATGAGATAACCTTGGATCTCGGTACAATTCAAGCAATCAACCAGATAGCATTGTTCCCCCGTACTAATGCTACTGCTGTTGATACTGCGCTTAGTTGCAGTTATCCCTCTGATTTCAAAATATTAGTTAGCCGTGACGGGATGAATTATGATACCGTACTAACGGTTGAAGATTGTCCCAACCCCCGATTCAAGCAGCAATGCTTTGATTTTGACGTCGTATATGCAAGATACGTAAAGCTTTCTGTTACCGAGCTTGGACTTGGACCGAGTGACGATAACCAGGGCACCAGACCTCGCTTGCAGCTTGCCGAGTTTGACGTATACTATAATGCCGGTATTGCTCTCAAAGACAATTACGGCTCTATTCCCGACGAGTATTCCGACACGGAAAAATATCCGTTCGCCGTATTTGGAGCGGAATACGGAGATTTCAGAGGAGCATTTGCAACCTGGCAGAAGGCTCTTGAATACGTTATAGGCAATAATAGAATAGGCGGTTCGGCTTCGCTTGGAAAAACTCTCACCATAGTTTTGAGACGCGATTACGATATTCAGAAAACGCATACTTATTCCGACGGAACAACCTGTTCCGAGGCATCAAACGAATGGATTCTTCACAACATTGGCGGAACTCTTGTCGTCGATCTCATGGGATGTAAGATGACCAGAAAGGATATTCCTCTTCTTAACGTTTATAGCAGAAAGAATGAAGAAAAATCTTATTTGACAACTATAGTTTTCAAAAACGGTGAAATTACTACCACGGGAAGTCAGTTAATGGCGTTCAATCACGCAGATACTATCACCGAAGCTACAGGCAAGAAGCCTTATGACATAACGTTTGAAAACATTACCTTTACCTCGAGCGCATCTTCACCATTCCTCGTTCAGACGTGGGATAACTCAAATGGCTACGGAACGACGGTTAATATGACGTTTAATAACTGTATCTTTGACGTTGCTGCCGCTTCGAGCGCAATCACATTCTTTAAGGTTGATGACAACAGAGTCAATTCCGTTGACTACAATATTGTAATTAACGGCGGAGCTATAATCAACGCATCAATAAATCACACGATAGCAGCGCTCGGAGAGGGCGACTCCTTGAGATTCGGTCAATATAACGGCAAGTATATGACCATCTCCTTGCTCACATCGCTAGAAGTGCCTACGGGAACCTTTATGAATAAAGACGGTAACGAGCTTTTATTTGCTAAGGAATCCGTATCGGGAGATTATACAACTTATGCTCTTGCTATGCCGATAAAGACTCCCTACGGAAATATTCCTGTTGAATATTACTCTTCCGAGCTCTATCCTCTTATAGTATTCCAGAACGGTAAATTCCAGGGAGCGTACAGCGTATTCGCCTCGGGTAGCGACGAGAACAACTGCGCTATGGGAAAAGTAAAGCTGCTTACCGCAAGTACCCCGGGACTTACGGCTGAGATACTTCTCAGAAGAGATATAACCGTGAATAAAAGGTTGGATAACCAAGGTCAGATCTTAGGTGATATAACCATCGACCTTAATGGGTACACAATGACTCAGACAAATACTACTTTGTTCACCGGAACCGCAAAGAACTATAAGGGTATAGATGATTCAAGCTTTACGATCATAAACGGAAATATCATATTAAAAACGCACGGACTCGCGAATATGGATGCATACGGTGCAAAATACGGTACTGACGCTAACTCTGCGACAGGCAAATACAAGACCATTTCATTCATATTCAAGAACGTAAATATTTCGTTAGCAAAGGGCGCGACGCTTACTACTTTGTTCGGTCCATATTCGGATTCAACGAGTATAACAACAGAAGGATGCATTGTCGGTTACAAATACATCTTCGATTCCGATTGTGTTATCGATGTGAGCAATGCACCCAAGGGCTTCACCCTATTTGAAGCGAATGATAACAAGATATCAGGTTCAATAAGCTCTACCGCATACGCGACGAATTGCATAGTCAACGTAACTGTTGATGGCGGTAAGATCATTTTTGGAGCTTCGGAAATTACGTTATCAGAAATAAATGAGATCAATTCGTCTTCCGTTGAGTTTACAAACGAAAACGGCAGCTATACCGAATTTATATTCCCGAGAGGAGCAAAAACTCCCACCGAAACCCTTAATGGAGGCACTCACGAACTCGTTAAGATATCGGAGACGGAAGATACGGTTACATATAGACCTACGTATTCGTCAATAGCGGAGCTTGAATTCAAGCCAAAGTCAAGCATCACTCTCGGCTCGGAGCTTGTTTACAACGTATACGTTCCCGTAAACGCTATTATAAGATCTTTCACTCTCGACGGTATTACGTATAATGATCTCGCGGCTATTACGGATATAGTAACCTTAGATGCAAACAATTATTATCATTTCGCGATAGAATTACCTTCCGCTGAAGCGGCAAGAGACATAGTTCTCACGGTTATTGTTGACGTAGACGGAAAAACTTATAGCGGAAAATGGAGTATGAGCACACCTAAGTATGCCGCAAAGGTACTTACAATTGGAACAGACATAGAAAAAACTCTCGCAAAAGACGTTTTAGCATACGTTAAGGCTGCGTATAGCTACTTTACCGAGTTCAATACCGCAGAAGAGATAGCAAGAGTAAACGCTCTCGTTGAGTCCATCATTGGCGACTACAAGGCTTCCCCCGTGTCAAGCGGTGAAACCAACACGGTAGCGCCCGTGACGAGCGTAACTCTTAATCTTGACGCAAGGCCTTCTATCCGCTTCTACGTAACAGACACGAACTTAGAGTTCTTTGCAAACGGTAAGAAACTCAACACGGTAACGGGTACGGACGAAACCTACGGCGCGTACGTTGAGCTTGACGTATACGCATACGCGCTCTCGGAAACCATCACCTACGGTAATGGCGGAAGCTATCATATTTCCGATTTCGTTAAGGGCTCGGCGGGCACTGCTCACGAGGAGCTCGTAAAGGCGTTCGTTAAGTATGTTGAAAGCGCGTCGGATTACCGCAAATCAGTTATCGGTCAGAAATGCGAACCGGGTAAATGTATAGACGCCTACTCCGATCACAAGTGCGATATATGCGGTGAACGACTGAGCGATTGCGCGGATAACAATAACGATCACAAATGTGACGTTTGCGGTATTACACTTACCGACCATACCTTTGACAATAACGCTGATACAACCTGCAACGACTGCGGATACGAGCGTTCCATATTTGAAGCTGGGGTTTATGATAACAACGGATATAGCCTGAATTATCGGGTTTATACCCCTTCCGATATCAGCGCGGAGAATAAGCGTCCTCTTATTCTCTTCCTACACGGCGCCGGAGAGAGAGGAAGTGACAACGAGGCTCAGCTTAGGAACGCGATACTTAAGGTTGCGGGCAAGGGCGAATGGGCAAACGCTATTATTCTCGCTCCTCAGTGCCCCACCGGTACGCAGTGGGTCGCAACTCCTTGGGCAAACGGAAACTATCAGCAGGGCGCTGTTGCCGAAACGGAGGTAATGAACGCGGTTGTGAATCTTGTTAAGTCATACGCGGCAGAGGATTATGTTGACACCGCAAGAATTTACGCTGTAGGTGTTTCTATGGGCGGATTTGGTACGTGGGATATTGTTTCCCGTTATCCCGAACTCTTTGCAGCGGCAGTTGCGATGTGCGGCGGCGGTCCTATCGATAGAATCGACGTTCTCAAAGACATTCCTATTTATACCTTCCACGGCAATAACGATCCTACAGTTCCTTATGAGGCAACCGAGGAAATGTATAACGCTATCGTTGCCGCAGGCGGAGATAAAATTCTTTTCCATACCTTTGAAGGCGCGACACACCATATTTGGAATCAGTCTATTACCTTTGAGGGTGATGGCGGTAGCCTTCCTTCTCTTGAAAGCTGGTTATTTGCTCAGAAGAAGGAAATTTAAATGCGGAATGGAGGTTGGATTGAATGCAAAATGCAAAATGCAAAGTGCAAAAGAAAATAAAAAAATATACTAACCCCGAGGTTGAGGTTGTGGAACTTGAAGCTAATGACGTTATAACTACCTCCCCTGGAACTGAAACTCCGTGGTATGAAGAAAGCGACGGAGTATGGGATTTAAGCATTAACTAAAATCACTACTTCCCCCGACCACTCCCGTGGCGTTGATTGTCGGGCGTAAAGCCCTTCGCCAACTTGCGTACGTGGGACTTCGCTTCGAAAAACGCTTATTAACCGTTTTTCGCTCGCTCACCCGGTACTGAGACGCCTTGGTATGAGGAAAGTGATGGAGTATGGGAAATGGGCACGGGCATAAATTGACAAATTTATGCGGTGAAATCCACCTGCGGTGGAATAAATCTCTTAAAAGAGATGAAATCCGACTTTGTCGGATGAAATCCTACGAGGTCGAAGCGACCTCGTAGGGTAATAAAAACCGCATCGCTTAGGCACAGTCGAACAAAAAACTGCATCGCATAGGCGTAGCCGAATAAAAACCGCGTCATTTAGGCGTGACCGAATAAAAAAGGCAGAGGATAGAACTCGTTAGCTACTCAGGCTATTTGTTCCTTCTTCTGTCTTTTTTAGTATCTGCATTAAGAGATTAAGATTGACAGCCTTCGTTGTTTCTCGTTCTTATTGATGTTTTTTCTCATTATTATTGAAGCTTTTACATTTTTCAAAGGCATAAAATATTTGAAGCTATTGATATTTTTACGCATATGTGGTAAAATAAATTAATATTTTTTGGAGGGGCTTATGGATAAAGAAAACAAAATGCAAAAAAGATACGGGCTTTGGACGGCTGTTGGTATGGTAGTCGGTACTGTTATAGGCTCGGGCGTGTTTTTCAAGGCGCAGAGCGTTCTTGACAGTAACAACGGAAATATGCTCGGCAGTCTTTTGACCGTTTTGCTTGTAGGAGCTATAATGCTCGTTTGCTCGTACTGCTTCTCCTTGCTTGCCGCAAGAGTTGAGAAGGTAAACGGACTCGTTGACTATTCGGAAATTGCGCTCGGTAAGCTTTATGCTTACGGTGTCGGTTGGTTTATTACTACTATTTTTTATCCGACGCTCACGTCTTGCCTTGCGTGGATATCGGCGAATTACACTCTCGTGCTTTTCGGCGCGGCAAACGTGCATTGGGGCTGGCATTTCGGACTTGCCGCGCTCTATATGCTTCTTTCGTTTGCGCTTAACGTTCTTTCACCAAAGCTCTCGGGAAAATTTCAGGTTTCAACAACCTTTATAAAGCTTGTACCTCTCGTTGTTATGGCACTTATCGGAACAATCGTGGGAATTTTCAACGGCACGCTTGCCGATAACGCATCCGCAAATTCCGTGGATATAAACGTTGGGAATACGTCGGGCGGATTCTTTGGTGCTGTCGTTGCGTTTGCTTTTGCCTTTGAGGGCTGGATATTCGCAACCTGCATTAACGCTGAGCTTAAGGACGCTAAGAAAAATCTTCCGCGCGCTCTTTTCTTCGGCGCTCTTGTAATAATAGCCGTTTATCTCGGATATTTCATCGGTATATTCGGAGTTCTCGATAAGGCGGAAATTATGATGTCGGGCAATTTGCCGAAGGACGCATTTTCAACTCTCTTTGGAAGCCCCGTTTTCGGAACGGTAGCGTACGTGTTCGTCGTGGTTTCCTGCCTTGGAACTATGAACGGACTTATGCTTGCGTGCTGCAGAGGAATCTATTCGGTTGCGGCAAGAGACGAGGGTCCTGTACCAAAGTTCTTCGCTCATATAAACAAAAGATGCGATATGCCCGTGCGCTCTGCCGTGCTTGGACTCGGTATGGCTCTTATATGGGGCTTGCAGTGGCAGATAGGCTTTATAAACGGAAGGCTGCCGAAGATAATATCGTTTGAAAACGACGAGCTGCCTATAATAACATTCTACGCCTGCTGCATTCCGATATTCATCTATATAATGAAGGAGTGCCGCGACCTCGGAAAAATCAAGAGGTTTATTATTCCGTCGCTCGCGATAGCCGCTTGCTGCTTTATGGTATTTGCGGCGGTTTATAAATATCGCATAGAGGCTCTTTACTATCTTATTGTTTTTGCGGTCATTATGGCGATAGGACTTCTTTTCTACAGAATAAACGATAAAACCGTTCATTCTTATATTACGGAAAAAATCAAAAAAATTTTTCAATTCAAAGGAAAAAAGAAATGAGTAAGCAATACGGACATTATATTGAGGGAAGCTCGGATTTTTGTATAACCGAAAGAGATATTCCTCGAAATTGGTATAATTACCTCTGGAACGATAATTATATCACCTTCACCTCGCAGACCTCTGCGGGAGAGAGCTTTATGCAGGATGACCTCGGCAGAAGAATAAAGCTTGTGCGAGAGAGAGGCTTTTTTGCGATTGAGGGTGATGATAGCTTTGGTATCGGCGGTCTGCCCGTGAATGAGAAGCTTGATTCCTACCGTTGCGTTCATTCGAGAGGAGAGAGCGTTATATACACGGAAAAGAACGGTATTGCGGCGGAGGTTGGCATTATAGTTCCGAGAGAGCTTAACGCTGAGCTTTGGAGAGTAAGTCTTGAAAACAAAAGCGACAGGACGAGAACGTTAAGCGCCGTTGCGTTCTGCGACAGCTTAATTGACGCAGGCTACGGTCGTCAGGGATATAACACCGAGGCCTCGCATTTTGATGAGGAGCTTGGCGCTCTTTATATAGTGAAGAAAAAGACCATGTGGGGAAAGGGATACGGGGCTCACGGATTTATGTCCTCGTCTGATAAGTGCGACGGATTTAGCGGAGCGTATAACGCAATCATAGGTCCTTACGGATCGTTTGCGCATCCGGTTATAGTGGAAAAGGGCGGCTGCAACAACAGTATAGGCTGCGGCGAAAAGCTCGCCTTTGCCATGCAAAAAAATATGACGCTCTCACCGGGTGAGAAAAAAGAAGTCGTATTTATGCTCGGTATAGCGCTTTCATTCGACGAAATGAAGGACATGGTAAAGAAAAACACGCTCGAATTTTATTACGAGGAGAGCGCTGCCGTTAAGGCTAAGCTTGCCGCCGAGACGGATATGGTTAAGATAAACACGCCCGACGGTATGCTTAACAATATGTTCGAGTGGCTTAAGCTTCAATCTTACCTTGGATCACGCTGGGCGAGAGTAAGACATAACGGCTACCGTGATATGACGAGCGATACAGACTGCCTTGCCGCAATTAATCCCGAACTCGCGCTGGAAAGATTTAAAAGAATTCTTTCTTATCAATATTCAAACGGCTATGCGCCGAGAACCTTCATCGACGGAGAGATAAAGCCTAATAATTTCTCGGATAACACGGTATGGCTCACCTTTACCGCCTCTTCTATAATAAAGGAGCTCGGACAAAAGGAAATCCTCGATATTGAGGTTCCTTATAATGACGGAACTGTCGGTACTATATACGAGCATCTTTACCGCTCGGTTGATTATCTTTACAATTTCAAGGGACTTCACGGCCTTGTAAAAATATGGGGCGGTGACTGGAACGACTGTATGGATAAGGCGGGACTCGAGGGTAAGGGCGTATCCGTGTGGCTTTCTATCGCTTGGTACAGAGCAAATAAGTTCTTCGCTGAGCTTGCCGAAATGTACGGAAGGCCCGAGGACGTTAAGCTTGCTAACGAGAGAGGCGAAGAAATGAGAGCTCTCATAGAGGAGTACGGCTGGGACGGCGAATATTACATAGACGCCATAAACGATAAGGGCGTAAAGATTGGCTCAAAGGAATGCGAGGAGGGAAAAATCTTCCTCATTCCTCAGATATGGGCGGTATTTTCGGGCGTTTCGAGAGAGGGAAGAGAAATTACCGCTATGGATTCGGTTGAAAAATACCTTTCCGATCCTCTCGGTACGGTTATATCATATCCGCCTTATACAAAGTGGGACGGAGGCGTCGGCTCGGTCACAAATAAACACGCAGGCATACATGAGAACGGCGGAGTGTATCTTCACACGATAGCCTGGAAGATAGCCGCGGACGCTATGCTTAAGAGAGCCGATAAGGTAGAAGCGGGAATAGAAACTATTCTGCCCTTCAGAAACAAGGTCGTGGACGGAAGAGCCGAGCCGTATATTATGTGCAATTCCTACTTCGGAAAGCAGACCGGATACAGATACGGCACGCCCGGTCAGAGCTGGAGAACGGCTGCGGGTCAGTGGTTCGAGAAGGCTCTTGTGAATTACGTGTTCGGACTTCTTCCCGAAATGGAGGGGCTGAGAATAGATCCCTGCCTTCCTCCCTCGTGGAAGGAAGCCTCGATAGATAAAAGGTTCCGCGGAGCGAATTATCATATAAGATATGAAAACGGCGGCACCCGTGTTAAGAAAATTCTCGTTGAGGGCAAGGAGATAGAGGGAAATATCCTTCCTCTTGTAAAGGGAGATGCGGATGTTATTGTAATTACGGAATAAAGACCTCGAATGCCGTATAAAAAGTTTATAAAGACAAAAACGGTCTGTTTGCTAACTTTAATTAGCATTCAGACCGCTTTTTGTTTTAAATTTTGTGATTTTTTAAATTATTAAAAGACAAAACAGAGTCATAATTATAAGGAAGGTAAAGTTGAATGCGGAGAATACGAAAAGGTACTTTCCGCCTTGACCTTTATTGTGCTGAACGTATTCCTTGAAGGTTATAAGACTTGCGAGCGAGGAGATAAGCGTTCCGCAGCCGCCGACGTTCACACCGAGCAAAAGCTCCTTGTAATTATCCGTGAACCGAGAGAGGAGAATAGCCGTCGGCACGTTGCTCATAACCTGGCACGAGAGCGCGCTGACAACGAGCGTGCTTTTTTCAAGAAGACGCGCGAAAAGTTCTCTGACGGCATCTATTCTCGCCATATTTCCCGAGAATATAAAGAAGAATACGAAGGTTAAAAGCAGACCGTAGTCAACGTCGAGAAGGGCGCGTCTGTCCATTATAAGAATTGCCACGGGTATGACTATAAGCGCAAGCTGATAGGGAACTAAACGGAACACGCAAACTATCGAAAACGCGAAAAGAACGAGGTATATCGCGGTTTTTAATTTGGGTAAACGTCTTTCAACTCCCGAAAACTCGAGCGGCTCGGGTTTTATGAAAAGAATTACCGAGAGCGTTATCATGAATACTGCCAAAAGGAAGGGCGGGAGCATTATCAGCATAAATTCGCCGTCGGGTATACTGAATTTTGAATAAAGATAAAGGTTCTGAGGATTTCCGAAGGGGGTGATCATACCGCCGAGGTTTGCCGCGATATTCTGCAAAATAAAGGTTACGCACATATACTTTTCCTTGCGTGTGGATACAAGAACGAAGTATCCAAGCGGCAAAAACGTAAGCAGCGCCATATCGTTCGCTATCAGCATTGAACCGATAAAGGTTATATATACGAGGGCGAGGACGGCGACTCTCGCGTTTTTGAAGCGCTTAACTATTTTCTCGGCAAGCGTGTAGAAAAATCTTACGTTTCGAAGCGCGCATACTACTGCCAGAACCGTGAAAAGACAGGTCAGCGTTTTGAAATCAAAGTATCCTATATATGCTTTGTCGGGAGGCACTATTATTGACGTTACCGCGGCAAGAAGCGCCGCAATAACAAGAACTACGTTCGTTCTTACAAAGGTTATGATTCTTTTCATATATACTCCGTCTCGTATTGCTTTCTGCTTATCCTTGAAATATCGGTCAAGCGTATGCTTTGGAATTCGGTATTGCCGACTATCATTATACTTCCCACGGGAGCTAAAGTCAATATTTTTTTGAGATTAAAAGCGTTTTTTTGAAAAAACTATTGACTTAGCATCACAACTGAAATATAATGTTTTGGTACTGAATTTTTGGAGGAAAAAATGAAACCGATAGAAATCTTGGCGCAGGTGATAAGCATTCTCGGAATGACGATGAACGTGCTTTCCTTTCAGCAGAAAAACAAGAAAATAGTCATCGGCTTTCAATGCTTCGGTGGAGCTTTATTTGCGATAAGCTTCTTTATGCTCGGAGCGGTCGTTGGCGCAATAATGAATCTTTTGGCGGTTATACGCGCTATCGTTTATATGAATAAAGAAAGGCTGCATACCGAAAGAATTGAATGGGTATACGCATTTACGCTTTTGTTCTTTATCTCGTATGCCTTGATGTTTACCGTTTTAGGTAAGGAGCCGTCGGTAAAAAATCTCATCGTTGAAATGCTTCCCATAATAGGAATGATAGCTACAACCGTTTCCTTCAGGCTCGAGGGGGCAAGGGAAATAAGAGCGTTGGGA
>SVUD01000042.1 GCA_015063445.1 Oscillospiraceae bacterium | reverse complement strand
AAGGACGTTCTCGCGTACGTTAAAGCCGCTTACAACTATTTCACCGAGTTCAATACCGCAGAAGAAATAGCAAGAGTAAATACTCTTATTGACTCCATCATCGGCGATTATAACGCGGCACCCGTGTCAAGCGGTGTAACCAATACGGTTGCTCCCATAACTGCAGTAACTCTTAACCTCGATGCAAAGCCATCTATCCGCTTCTATGTAACCGATACTAATATTGAGTTCTATGCAAACGGCAAAAAGCTCGATACGGTAACGGGTACGGACGCAAACGGAACGTACGTTGAGCTTGACGTATACGCATACGCGCTGTGTGAAACCATTACTTACGGTGACGGCGGAAGCTACCACATCTCAGACTTCATCAAGGGCGCTGTCGGAACAGAATACGAAGCAATTGTTAAGGCGTTCGTTAAATATACCGAGTCTGCAGCCGATTACAGAAATTCCGTAGTAAGCCAATAAGGAGGTAAATATTAATGAAAAAATATATAAACCCCGAAGTTGAGGTTGTAGAACTTGAAGCTAATGACGTTATAACTACCTCCCCCGGAACTGAAACTCCTTGGTATGAAGAAAGTGACGGAATCTGGGAATTCAGCATCAATCCATAATATAACAACCTCCCCGGACCACTCCCGTGTCGTTGATTGTCGGGCGTAAAGCCCTTCGCCAACTCGCGTACGTGGGACTTCGCTTCAAAAAACGCTTATCAACCGTTTTTTGTGCGCTCACCCGGCACCGAAACTCCTTGGTACGAGGAATCTGACGGAATCTGGGAAATGGGCACGGGCGTAAATTGACAAATTTATGCAATGAAATCCACCTACGGTGGGATAAATCTCTTAAAAGAGATGAAATCCGACAAGGGCGGATGAAATCCTACGAGGTCAATCCGACCTCGTAGGGTAATAAAAAAACAAAGGCTATGAAGATCAAGCGAAAACGCTTCTTCATAGCCTTTGTTTGTTGATGCAAAAAAGAACAGAGCAAGCGCACAAAAATCATTTTACTCTTGCCCTGTTTATTTAATTTCTACTATTTAGTAGTGATTACGGAAATTATTTAAGCTTCATCTCAAAGCTCTTAACACCGTCGTTAAGCTTGAAGTCGATAAGATAAACCGTGAACTTCTTGCTTGTTACCTCTTCGCTTACGGAAACTGCACAAGCGTCCTTATCAAAGGTTATCTCTGCGGACTCAATTTTTACAGTGCCGTCGAAAATTTCGGGCTTTATGACCGAAACAATTCTATCGGTTATCGCACAGTCGCAGTCAAACGTATCAGTAACGGTTACGTAGTCGCTATAGGTTCTGAATTCACGCTTTACACTTCTTACCGCCTCGTCACCGTATGCCTTTGCCATATCGAATGCGAGATATCCTTCACGGTATGTGTAATCATCAGCGCGGAAGTCCGAGCCCATTTTCTGAATTTTGTCACCATCAAAATAGGGAACGCAGTGACCGAGAGAGGAGCATTCGATAAATTCGTATCTCGTCTCATTTCTGAAGTACTGCTTCGTATAAGCGCCTCGTCCCATATCGGTTATAAGCTGCTTTCCGTCCTTTGCAAAGATAAACGTTCCAACGTCGTTATGGTTATGATGCTCCCCGTTGTTTCCGCCTTTAGCCGCAAAGCCGTAATTTTTTGTTCTTCTTACGTACCACTTAGATTCCTCTGCGTAGTATTCTGCCTCGGACGCAACACTTTCGGGATTATCGTAAATTTCAGGTGAGAGCCATGATGCCGCGCGGATCGAAAGACACGTACGGTGGCAGTTATCTCTCATATAAGAATATTCCGGAGAGTAAACCTTAACGTCATCGGGATACAAGTTTTTAAGATAGTGAAGAAGTCCGATATGATACTTGAGCTGGTCTCCACCGTCAGCGAATGAGACAGCGGACGTACCCGAAAGGAACATCTTTTGCAAGAAAGTTGCGATAACTCTTACCTTATCACGCTTGAAGTAATCGTCCGCACCCTCGGTGAAGGCTTTGAGCATATCCGCATAAGTAACAAAGAAGCCAAAGCCGTAGTGCCAATATCCTGTACCCTCGAGGCAGTATCCGTCACTCTCGAAGCCGGAAAGAAATCTTTCCATAATTTCACCTATTCTTCCCTTAACCTCGGGGAATAGATCGGGGCGCATAAGCATAAACGTGCATCCAACAGAGCCCGAGCAAACGGCAGCCCAGTTATTCGTGCATCTTTCCGCCCACCAGAAGTATCTGTCGCTCATAAATGAGTCGATAATTCTCGATTGAATTTCAATCTTAATTCGGTCACGTACTATTTTATCGAGTCTGTCACCGAGAAGAGTGTATATCTCCGCAAGGGAGAAGCCGGTTTCGGAGGCAAAAAGGTCGATAAAGGTCTTGTCGTATACCTCAAGCTTGGGGTGATGAGCCGGAACACTCCAGGTGTATTCATCGCATATAGCAAATATCACGTCGTTGAGGTAATCGATGTATTTTTCTTCCTCAGGATAAATGAGAGAGAGTATTGCGGACGTAACGAGCATACCTCTGCGCTTAAAGTATTGGCTTTCGTAAACGCTTCTGTTTCCTGTGGTGAAGAATTTCTTGAAATCGCTGTATTTAAGCTCGGTTATAACCTTGCCCTCACAGTATTTGTCCCAATCGGCGAGTCTCTCGTCGAGATAGTTTTTATAGTGTATATCGTTTCTTACGACCTCACTCCAGAATTTCGGGTCGTGAGCTTTTCCTATTAAATTCATAAGCACTCCTTATTACCTACAAAAGCAGGAATTTTATTCAAAGATTATTGTAATTTCGTCAACTCCGTCACGAAGAACAAAGTCTATAAAGTAAACAGTCGTATTCTTTGAGGTCTGCTGCTCGTTGAATACCACCTCACAAGCCGCCTTGTTATATTTTATCGTAAGCTCTCCGGCTACGATATTATCGCCGTTAAAGGCGGGTTTTTCGTGAAGAGAAATTCTGTCGGTAATCTTTTCGCTTCCGGTGTATACGAATTTATCGTTAAGCGTTATAGAGGTCTCGGTAAACGAGAAGCTTCTCTTGATGCTCTTAACTTCCTCGCTGCCGTATGCGCCGGCAATATCGGTTGAAAATACACCATTCTCAAACTTAGTGTCGGTAGAAGCAAATTCACCGCCGAACTTCTGTATGGTTTCGCCGAAGAAGGGAACCGAGTGTCCGAGAGACGAGCATTCAATAAAGCTATATCTTGTGTCCTTGTGGAAGTATTGCTGAGAATATACCCCGGGGCCGAGGTCGGTAACTATCTGCTTTTCATTCTTTGCTATTATGAAAGCGCCGACGTCATTTTGGTTGTGCGGCTCGTTATTGTGTCCCGCCTTAGCGGCAAAGCCGTAAGCCGAGGTTCTCTTAATGAGCCATTGAGTATCCTGTCCATAGTATTCGCTTGAAGCGTTATCCTCGGCAGGATTATTGTATATTTCCTCGTCAAACCACGTAGCGCCGCGAACAAGCCAGTTAAATCTTCCGCATGCATCAAGTATGTAAGAGTATTTGGGAGAATAAACGACCACGTCGGAGTATTCATTCTTTAAAAAGTGAAGAAGTCCGATATGGTATTCAAGCGTTTCAGCACCGTCAGAGAAGCTTACGCTCTTCTTTCCAGAAAGGAACATTTTCTGAATGAATGTTGCTATTGCGTGTACCTTAGGACGCTTGAAATAGTCCTCCTTGCCTCCCGTGAAGGTGCGGAGCATCTCTGCGTAAGCGCAGAAGAAGCCGAAGCCGTAGTGCCAATAGTGTGTTCCCTCGGCGCAGAAGCCGTCCTCCTCGTATCCCGAAAGGAAGTTTTCCATAGGAAGATCAAGACGGGGCTTGAATTCGTCAAAGAGCTCGGGGAAAAGAAGCATAAGAGTACAACCTACCGAGCCTGCGCAAACGGCTGCCCAGTTAGCTGTATTCGTGGTCGCCCAGCCCCACGTAGTAGTTTTTCTGAAGGAGTCTATAACTCTCCATTTTATCTCAGCCTTGATGCGCTCTTTGATAAGAGTATCAAGTCTGTCCTCAAGAAGCGTATAAATCTCAGAAAGCGTGTAAGCCGTCTCGCACGCAAAGAGATCAAGGTGAGTTCTGTTAACCACCTCTATAGATCTCGGAATATGCGCGGGAATGGACCAGGAGTATTCGTTACATACGGCAAACACCTTATCCATAGCGTATTCAAGATATTTTTCCTCCTCGGGATAGATGAGCGCAAGAACCGCAGCAACCTCCATCTGCACTCTGTGCTTATAATAGGGTGCCTGGAATACTGTTCGATTACCCGTGAGTCCGTAAAGACGGAATTCCGTATATTTGAGCGCATCAAAATTATCGTTTACGCAAATATCGTTCCATTTTTCGAGAAGAAATTCTCTGTAAGCATTGAAGCTTTCCCTGTTTCTTACGGTTTCCGACCAGAATTTAGGGTCGTTACCCTTACCAAGTAAATTCATAGTAATGTACCTCTTTGTGAATTTGCAAATTGTTTTTGCTTTTAAATGATATCAATTTACGTTTACAGATGCCGAATTCAGCGCATTGTTGAAATATATAGGCTCGCCCTCACTCTTGAAGGGAAGAATAACCTCTTCAAGCTCATCAATTTTAGAGAGTCTTCCGTCAATATAATCGGAAAGTCTTTTTTTGCATCCTTCAAGTCTCTGTATAAGACCTCCTATGCGCATATCCTGAACCGCAAAGCCATGAGGCTTGAAATCCTTATGCCACATATAAGAGAATGCTTTGTAAAATTCCTTAGTGCGTTTTATAGCCTCGGAATAATCGTTAAGAAGAGAACGAAGAGCTTCGGTATCATGAGCCTTGTAAGCCTCTCTCGTTTTTACTCCAAGCTCGTATTTAACGCTGAGAACAGAGCAAAGCTTTGCCTCTGCCTTGAATATATAGCCAAAGCGTCTGCTCTTGTTTGCGATATCGGTGAGCGTTTTTTCATACTCCTCGAATTTCTTGCCGACACCTTTTTTTACAGTGCAGTCAAGGAATCCCGCAAATGGATCAGAGAAAAGCATATATTTTGAGGGGTTGACTATTTTCTTTTCATCCGCAATTTGGTTGGGCAAATCGATAGCAAGGAAGTCATCAAAATCAAGCCCGAATATTCTCTTGAATTTTTTGTTGCTTTCCTCATCGTCGGTATTGCCTTTTGCGTATTCTATTATCTTGAAAAGACCGGGAATTTCTGCAAAATGAGAGCATTCGCCGCCGTTATCGCCCCAAAGCGTCATAAATACGTTCTTGACCTTATGTTCGCGGCAGGCATCAATAGCGGGAAACATATTTTTCATTGAAAGCTCATTGAAGGGAACGAGACCGCCCCAGCCCCAAACACCGCCCGCAAACCACGTTTCATCCGAAAGCTGCTTGTGGTTGTAAAGCATATCGCTGTAAACCTCTTTATTGGTTCTGTAGTAGTCCCAATAAACAGGAGTAACGTCTTTATTAAATGCGTTTATAACATTTTCGGGAAGCTTTTGCTTCGGTATTGTATACGCTCCGTTATTCCATGAACGGAAGAACATATCCGACCACATCATAGGTGAGTAGTCATATTTTTTAGCAAGCTCGATTACGCGTGAAAGATGTCTTTGCATAATTGAGATAGCGTTCTCGTAGCCTTGAACGTCAAGGTGCTTTCCGCGACCGAGCATATGCGCCTCGTCCATACCTATATGTATGCGTCTTGATTTGAAGCATTCGGAGGTTGAAGCGAGCATTTTGTCGATAAACTCATAGGTCCTGTCGTCATCTGTGAGAATGATATCTTCGCAATCGTATGGGGTTCTTTGCCACCTTTTAAACGCATTAAGATGAGCGAGAGTCTGTATGCAGGGAATCATTTCAACGCCTATTGATTCCGCAAAGGCGTCAATTTCCTTCATCTCCTCTTTAGAGTAACGGCCTCGTAAGTAGCCGAAATAAGGATCGTCAATTTCGTAGGTATCCTCTGTGTAAAGAAGAACGCAGTTATACCCTATTTTTTTGATAAGGCGTATAAATTCCTTAAGAGAATCTAAATTCATAACCGAATTGCGTGACATGTCGATCATAACGCCGAATTTGTTGAATTTATGCTTTGCCATTTTCTTCCTCCTAAAAGTATACGTGTACCTGCGCAAAATAACGCGCTTACGTACATTATACAAGTCTTTTTTGAATTTGTCAATTAATTTATGAAATAAAAGTTTAAAATAAAGCTATAGAACCATAAAAATAATTGCTAAACGAATTATATCACACTTTTTGTGTATGCGTCAATAATTTACTCGTTGATACGATTTTGGCAACTAAAGCCTCGATTTAGTAAAAAAACAAAAAACAAAGCAATAAAATAATAACAGTGTGCAAAAAACAAAACGGACTCAGCGATAAGGCTTAAGTCCGTTGTATATTCAAATTTCTGCGCGCTTACGGCTTTTTTTCATTTTGTTCAAAAGGATAAGCGCGGCGATAAGACCTGAGATAGGGAAAATGATAGCTAAGAGTATACCGCACTTTAATGCGACCGCAGTGGCGTCGCCTTGAATAAGCGAGGTAAGGAAGCTTCCGTTTTCGATAACGCCGTTTGAAACGATACCTATAAGATCGGGACCGAGCGTGCAGCCAAGGTCGCCGAAAAAGGCGAAAATGGCAAACATAAGCGTTCCTCCTGTCGGAATAAATTCAGCGCCGAGACTGTACGTTCCGGGCCATAGAATAGCAACCGAGATTCCGCAAAGCGCGAATCCGATGAAGGAGAGGACGGGAATTGTCGAAAAGACAGTAATAAGATACGCAAGAACACAGAGCGCAAATGATGCCGTAATCCATTTTTCGAGCCTTATCCTTGCAGCGTATTTTCCAAATATTACTCTTGAAAGCCCCATAGCCACTGCAAAGGCGCAAGGGCCGAGCAGATCGCCGAGAGATTTTGAAATACCGAGTCCCTTCTCGGCGAAGAGAGAAGCCCATTGGGCTATCGCAACCTCAGACGCCCCCGCGGCAACCATTATCACCACCATCGTGAAAAATCCGTTTTGGCGTATAAGGTGCTTGAATCCCCGGTGCTCCGTGTCGGCATCAAGCTCGTTTATGGGAACAAGTAAAAACATAACGCCGGCAATTATGGGGAATACGGCGAATATGAGGGGAAGGAAGAGCCAGCTTTCCAAGCCGAAAATGGTGAGATAGAGCGTAGTAATCAGAACGACTATAACCTGTCCCCAGCAGTAGAAGGAGTGAAGAATGCTCATATCCGATGCTTTTTTGTCACCGGGAATGGCTTCAACAATGGGGCTGACGATAACCTCTATAAGTCCACCGCCCGAGCACATAACGATGCTTGAAATGAGGAGGGCTGCGAATTTCGACAGCATAACTGACGTTAGAAGAGGCATGAGACAGAGTCCGAGCGTCGCCATAACTTCGGCAAGAACCACACAGCGTCTGTAACCGAGCCTCGCGACGAAAAATGCGCTTCCGAGGTCTACTGAGAGCTGTATAACGAAATTGAAGGTTATAAGTATGCTTATCTGTAAAAGAGAGAGTCCGAGCCTTTCCGAGTACACGACGAAAAGCAGCGGAGAAATAGTGTTTACTATTGCCTGAACTATATACGAAATATATGCGGCAAATACGGTGTGCTTGTAGGTAAATTGAGTTTTCATTACGATTTCTGCTTTAAAATAATTATTGTTTTTTGCTTTTTGTTGCGAATAGAGTTGTAAATACGCCTATAATGCCTATCAATGACCAAAGTGCGAGAAGACCGCTCCAGCCGATATATGTAACGAGATTTCCAAACACGAGATTTGCGGCTGCAGCGGCTATATATCCCGTGCAGTCTATAACCCCATTTACGCTTGAAACTCTGCCCGTTTTTCCGAGACTCGGAATGTAAATGCTCCATAGAAGAGACGAGCAGCAGCTTATCGACATAAGTGCTAAAATCAGTACTGCGATGTTGAGAATTTTGTTTGTGATGAAAATGTCTGATATAAATAAAATTGCGGATACTGAGAATGCGATTCGCATCATTCCAATATCCTTTTGGCCCGTAGCGTTAAAGATTGCGAGAGCGACGAATGGCATACACGCTCGGAATACGGAAATGAGTGTGAATATTGTATTTGAGGCATCGGTTCCAAAGCCGAGATGTATACTGAGATAGGTGGGAATCCAGAACGAGATAGATGCGGTTCCTATTTCAACAAGACACGCTATAACGAGGTAGAAAAAGAATTTTTCAATTTTGAAAACCTCGAGCAAAGAGGAAAGATTAAATTTTTCGCTATGCCTGTACGTTATTTCCTTCTTTTTTTCAAGATGAAAGATAAAGCCAAAAGAAAACGAAACGGCGATGATGGCGAAAGAACCTGCGGCAATGAATGCGGGCACAAAATCAAACAATGATGCGAATATTCCCGCTATCATAGGACCGGCAAATGAGGCGGACGAGAAGAATACGCATATTTTTCTTGCTCCGTCTGTATCTGTGTTTTCGGTTATTATTTTCATCAGTGGACCTCGAACCATGGAAAGACCGAAGCCGAGAAGGGCAAAAAGAATAACCTCAACCGCACTGATTTGAATAAGAGGGAATAATATAATCGATACGCCGGCAGTGAAAATTCCCGTAAAAATCAATTTTTTTGGAGCTAAGACGTCACCTAAGAATCCGTTCAGCAGCTGTCCTATGGCATAAAACACCATATAGGTTGAGGAAAGCAGGGCTATTCCGCTTTCGTTGAATACGCCACCGAAAAGAAGCTCAGGCGCAAAAACGCTCAGCATGTTTCTTAAGTAGTAAGTCACGACGTACGTGAGTACACAGAGGAAACCTATAACTGCTGTTTTTTTAGCTTTAGTCATTGCAAAAACTCCGTGAAATATAAGTTGATGCTTTATTTTAAGTCCGTATTTCGTAAAAAAAGCCACCCGCTCAATGCGAATGGCTTTATCTGGTGCCGGTGGCGGGGGTCGAACCCGCACGTCCTTGCGAACACGGGATTTTGAGTCCCGGGCGTCTGCCAATTCCACCACACCGGCTTCTTAGCACAGAGTAGATTATACCATACCGAAAACGAAAAATCAATATCTTTTTCAAAAAAAACAAAAAAATGTGAAAACCATATTGTAATTTTTAAAAATATATTGTATACTTTATAAGTAAATTTGCGAACGGAGGGCAAGATATGGAAAAATACGGTGTTTTTGATATAAATAACGTTTCGATTTCAAATCTCGGCTCTATCGCAAAAGAGGAGGGCAGAAGTTTTGAGCTTCGCCTTTGTGAAATAAGCTTTATGGCGGAAAGCATTTCCCGTCAGATAAGATCGCTTATCGAAGAGGAGATGACCGTTTTCGAGGCGTTGGCTCTCTTAAAAGAAGAGGTATGCTTTGATGAATACGAGCCGAGCGTTGACGTGATAAATGAGACCGTAAACGGAGTCAAATCGTTTTTAAGAACGCTTACAGCCTCGGATAAGGCTAATTTTTCATCGTTGCTCCGTGAAAAGCTTTGGTTAAACGGTGTTGAAATAAACGAGGGCGCGTTTTTGCCCGAGTCCTTCCAGAATGAAACATTCGTATACGTGAAAAGCGCTCTTGCTGACGAGGCGTTTGATGTTTTTTCGCAGGAGTTTCTCGATCCGAGAGTAGCATATGCGGAAAGCTTTAAGGAAGCGTGCGTCAGCGTGGCTGATAAAAGATACGGATATTGCATACTGCCGTTTGAAGAAAAACAGTCTGTCAGAATCCCATCAATCGAAAAGCTGGTATCCGACCTTGACCTCAAAATACTTGCTATAACGCCCGTGTTTGGCTTTGAGGGAAACGCGGATATGAAATATGCTCTGATAAGCAGAGATTTCAGGATTCCGGACAGAGATGAGGCAACGGATAGATATTTTGAAATGGTTATTCCAAAAAGCTCTATGCGTCTTACTGAGCTTTTATCGGCTGCCGAGATTTTCGGTGTAGACGTCTATAGGATAGGAACGTCATTCCTGGGAGAAGATAATGGTAGAACTCTTTATTCTATTGTATTCAAGGACGGTGGAGAATCATTTACCGATCTTTTCATATATCTTTCTCTTTTTGTCGACGAATACGTTCCTTTTGGAATATACAAAAATATAGAATAGAGGTACGGTATGAAAAAACACATAGAATACAAAACGAGAGGAACCTGCTCAAGAATGATTATTCTTGATATAGAGGACGGAATTATTACGGATTGCGCATTTGTTGGCGGTTGCGCGGGAAATACGGCGGGAATAGCATCATTGGTAAAGGGAATGAAGACCGATGAGGTTGTCTCTAAGCTAAAGGGCATAAAATGCGGTTTTAAATCCACCTCGTGCCCCGATCAGCTTGCAAAAGCGATCGAGGAAGCGCTGGAAGGCGCGTCTTAAAGTGATTTTTTGTAATAAAAACGAGAACCGGTAAGGTAAATATTTGGAGGTTTTATGAACTATAGCACTTACAATTACGAATATCAGAAATGGTTGCTTTGCAAAGACATGACGGATGAAGAAAAGGATGAGCTTTTCGCGATAGTCGCGGACGATAATACTAAAAAGCTTCGTTTTTCTGCTTCTATGGATTTTGGAACTGCGGGCTTACGCTCTACGATGTATATGGGAACGGCTTGTATGAACCGTTTTACCGTCGCTCAGACGACGAGAGGAATAGCGGCGCTCGTTAAGAAAGCGGGCGGTGAAAAAAGAGGCGTAGCGATAGCTTTTGATTCGAGAAATCATTCTGAGGAATTCGCAAGAGTAAGCGCGTCTATTCTCGCTTCTGAGGGAATAAAGGTATATATCTTCGATAGCCTCAGACCCACTCCCGAGCTTTCGTATGCCGTAAGACATTTCGGGGCGCTTGCGGGCATCAACATCACGGCGTCGCATAATCCCAAGGAATATAACGGATATAAGGCTTATTGGGAGGACGGAGCCCAGATTAATCCCGATCAGGCTAAAATAGTTTCAGCGGAGCGTGAGAAGTTTGACGTTCTTGATATGAAGGGCGCAGACTTTTATGACGAGGGAGTAGCGAGCGGCATTATCACGGTTCTTGACGAGAGCTTTGACGAGCATTATATCAAGGCGGTTATGAATACGGCTATAAATGCCGATCTCGTTAAGGAAGCAGAGGATCTTAAGGTAGTATATACTCCTCTTCACGGAGCGGGATATAAGCTCGTTCCCGAGGTGTTTTTAAGGATGGGACTTAAGAATCTTTATACAGTTGAATCTCAGATGACTCCCGACGGAGATTTCCCGACTGTAGAAAAGCCAAATCCCGAATACGCGAACGTATTTACCGACGGTATCAAAATTGCCAATGAGGTTGGCTCGGATATCGTAATCGCAACCGATCCCGATTCGGATAGAGTAGGTGTTATGGCAAGAGCCGAGGACGGGGAGTTTAAAACCATTACGGGCAATCAGATGGGCGCGCTTTTGCTTGATTACGTTATAGGACAGAAGAGAGCGCTCGGTACTCTAAAAGAAAACGCTTTTGCGGTCAAGAGCATAGTTTCAACCGATATGGCGTATAAGATTGCGGAGGTTCAGGGTGTTAAGCTGTACGACGTCTATACGGGCTTCAAGTTTATAGGCGAGGTTATCAAGGAATATGAGGCTAAGGCAGAGGATGACGCCTTTCTTCTCGGTTTTGAGGAAAGCTACGGATATCTTCTCGGTTCTTACGCAAGAGATAAGGATGCTGTCGAGGCATCTATGCTTATTCTTGAAATGACGGCTTATTACAAGAAGAATAATATGACTCTTATAGATGCTCTCAACAAGCTATACGAAACGTACGGCTTCTACGGAGAGCGCACTATCGATATATATATGGAAGGTCTTGACGGTATAGAAAGACGTAAAAGGGTTATGCAGTCTTTGCGTGACAGTATACCCGAGCAGTTTGGCGGAATAAAGGTTATCGAGGCTCGTGATTACAAGGCGGGTGAAATAAAGAATGTCTATGACGGAACGGTTGAGCCCACGGGACTTCAGCCTTCGGACGTGCTTTATTACGTTCTTGAAAACGGAGACAAGATAGTCGTTCGTCCTTCGGGAACAGAGCCTAAGATAAAGATTTATCTCCTTGCGCACGCAGACGACAAAAATGCTCTTGATGAGAAAATCGAGGCTTACGCTTCCGATGCAAAGAGCATAGCAGAGGTTTAAAATTAAGACGAAGGTCTTGTTCCAAAAATATTTTCATTCAAGCCGAGAGGCTAATTCTGATGAAACGGAAATAAAAAAGTGACAGAAAAACAAAATCATATAAGAAATTTTTCAATTATTGCTCATATAGATCACGGTAAATCAACACTTGCGGACAGAATTCTTGAGAAAACAAGAACCGTTGCCGTTCGTGATATGGAAGAGCAGATACTTGATAATATGGATCTCGAGAGGGAAAGAGGAATAACCATAAAAGCCCGCGCCGTTAAGCTTAATTATACCTCGAAGAGCGGAGATGACTACGAGTTCAACCTCATAGATACCCCCGGTCACGTTGACTTCGGATACGAGGTATCGCGTTCTCTCAAGGCGTGCGAGGGCGCTTTGCTCGTTGTTGACGCAACGCAGGGCGTCGAGGCGCAGACTCTTGCAAACGCATATCTTGCGATAGACAACAATCTCGAAATTCTTCCGGTTATCAATAAAATAGATCTTGCAAGCGCGGATATAGAAGGCTCAAGACGTGAGATTGAGGATATAATAGGAATACCGGCAGAGGACTGTCCCGCGATTTCGGCTAAAAACGGAATAAATATCGAGGACGTCCTTGAAAAGATAATCACTGAAATTCCCGCGCCGGAGGGAGATCCCGATGCGCCTCTTAAGGCTCTCGTTTTTGATTCACATTACGATCCATACCTTGGCGTCGTTGTTTATATCAGAATATTTGACGGCGAGATCAAGGCGGGAGATAAGGTTAAGCTTATGTCAGCGGGCGGCATTTTTGATGTTACGGAGGTTGGAACAATGCAGCCCTTCGGACTCAAAAAGTGCGATTCGCTTTCCGTCGGTGACGTAGGATACTTTACGGCTGCGATAAAAACTATAAGCGATACCAAGGTGGGAGATACGGTTACCGGTGTTGACAAGCCTGCCGATTCGGCTCTTGACGGCTTCCGAGAGGTTCATCCAATGGTTTATTCGGGCATATATCCGGCGGACGGCGCAAGGTACGGTGATCTTAGAGACGCTCTTGAAAAGCTTCAGCTTAACGATGCGGCTTTGATTTTCGAGCCTGAGACCTCGGTTGCGCTCGGATTTGGATTCCGTTGCGGATTCTTAGGACTTTTGCATATGGAAATTATCGAGGAGCGCCTTGAGAGAGAATTTAACCTTGATCTCATTACTACCGCTCCATCGGTTATATACAAGGTTACGCTCAAAAACGGTGAGGAATTACTTATAGATAATCCTTCGAAGTTCCCGAGTCCCGATGAAATAGATACAGCATACGAGCCGATAATGAAGGCGTCTATAATTTCGCCCTCCGAATATATCGGCGGTATTATGGAGCTTTGCCAGGATAGACGCGGAACGTTTATCGATATGAAGTATATTGATACCGAGAGAGTAGAAATTCATTACGAGCTTCCGCTTAACGAAATTATATACGACTTCTTCGATGCTCTTAAGAGTCGTTCCAAGGGATATGCGTCGCTCGATTATGAGCTTAAGGATTATCAGTCCTCAAAGCTTGTTAAGCTTGATTTTATGCTTAACGGTGAGGTCGTCGATGCGCTTTCGTTTATAGTGTTTGAGGATAGAGCGTACGGCAGAGCAAGAAAGATTGCCGAAAAATTAAAGGAAAATATACCGCGTCAGCTCTTTGAAATTCCGATTCAGGCTGCAATCGGCTCGAAAATTATAGCGCGTGAAACCGTAAAGGCTATGCGTAAGGACGTTCTCGCTAAGTGCTACGGCGGTGATATTACCCGTAAGAAGAAGCTTCTTGAAAAGCAAAAAGAGGGTAAAAAGAAGATGCGTAAGCTTGGTA
>SVUD01000002.1 GCA_015063445.1 Oscillospiraceae bacterium | reverse complement strand
ACCGTTACCGGCGGAACGGTATTCTACGGAGCGTTTGACGGATTTTATATGCTTACCGAGGTAGTACTCAAGGACGGAGTTAAGGGTATCGGGGACTACGCTTTCCGTAGATGCTCTGCGCTTAAGGCAATAGAGCTTCCCGCATCCGTTGAAAAAATCGGCGCTCATGCGTTTGATTCGTGCGTGGCGCTTCAGAGTGTTACTATGACGGACTCGGTTACCGAGATTGGAGAATACGCGTTCAGCAATTGCTCGGCGCTCGTGGCGGTAAAGCTTTCCGATAATATTTCCGTTATAGGCGATTATGCGTTCAATAACTGCAAGGCTATTACCGAAATAAATATCCCGTCGGCAATAACCGTAATCGGAGATTATGCTTTTTATCAATGCAAAGGCATTACCGATATTAAGGCTTCGGATAGTCTTATAAAGGTCGGCGAAAACGCATTTTACTACTGCTCTTCCTTAAAGACGGTTGATCTTGGTAAAAATATAGATTATATAGGAAACGCCGCATTCTATTACTGTACCTCTCTTGAGAGCATATTGCTTGGCGATCGTCTTAAAGATCTCGGCGATCAGGTGTTCTATTATTGCAACAAGCTTGCGTATAACGAATACGATAACGGCTATTATCTCGGCAATGCCGATTCGCCTTACGTTGTTTTCGTGAAGGTTAAATCGCAATATGAAAGCTCGGTTGATATTCATAAGGACACGAAAATCATATACGAGAACGCATTGTACAGAGTGCAATACGCTGAAAGCTTTACTGTGCCAGAGGGTGTTATAAGCATTGGAAGCGGCGCATTCAGAGATTGTTACTGGCTTAAAAGCGTGACGCTTCCCGAAGGTCTTAAGAAAATCGGTAAGTACGCCTTTGCGGGATGCAATAAGCTTGTTGAAATCAATATTCCCGCAAGCGTAACGGAAATAGGAGAGGGTGCGTTTGAAAACTGTTCGTCTCTTGAAAGCATAATTCTTCCCGAGGGTATAACAGAGATTCCCGCATACTTGTTCCAAAGCTGTACCGCTCTTAAGAACGTAAACGTTCCCGAAAGCGTGACTGCCATAGGTGCGTACGCTTTCCATTTTTGCGAGGCTTTAACAAAGCTTCACATTGGCAAAAACGTGACGTCGATCCATACGTATGCCTTGAATGGCTGTACGTCGCTTACAGAGCTGACGGTCGATCCCGAAAATGAGTATTATACGATAATTGACGGAAACCTCTGCGCTAAGGACGGCACAAAGCTTCTTAAGTAACTGATAAGAAACGATTGAAAGTGTAGACGATTTTCACCGCTTAATGCTATGCCTCCTCGGACACGGCTTATTTAAAGGAAATAATCCTGCCGTTTGGGCATAAAAGTAAAATTATATTTGTAAAAATGGAGATGCTGACTTATCAACATCTCCATTTGTTTTTTATTCGTTTATGCCTAAATGCGACAGCCCCATAGTATGAATCAAATGAATTTCATCTGATTTTATTTTTTCAAAGCCTTTATATAATCTATAACGCTTTTTGGGAGAATGCCGTCAAGGTTTTCTCCCTTTTTTATGTTTGCTCGGGCGAGGGTGGAGCTTATATCGGAAAGACCTTCGTCGGATTTCAAGAAAACGGTTTCGTAGCCGCCGTGCTTTAAATTCCACTCTGCCTGGCGCTTTTCGTATTCGAGGTCAACGTCGTTTCGGTAGCCCTTGACGATAAGGTCGATTTCGTGGTCGCGCATATAGTCGATAACGAGTCCGTTAGAATAGCTGACGAGAACGTTTTCTATGTCATCGGTGGCGAGCATAAGCATTTTCATTCTGTCGTCAAGAGAAAAGGTATACGTTTTTGCGGGGTTTACAAAGATGACGGCGTATACCTCCTCGTATTCCTCGGCGGCGCGCTTTATTAAATTAAGATGTCCGAGCGTAACGGGGTCGTAGCTCCCGGGAAGAATAACGGCTTTTTTGATTTTTGTGTTTTCCATTTTGCCTCTCTCTTTGTTAAGGATTTATGCTGTGTGCTGTGTGCGTGTGAATATTTGCGAGCTTTATGCTATTTGTTTTTGTGGTAAAGGAAGATGTTGATTTCGGTCTTTTTACCGTATCTTTTGCTCTTCGTTACCTCAAGCTCGGGGAAGTCCTCGGGATTTAAGCTTTCCTCTCCGCTTTCGGAAACGATTATAGCTCCGTCTGCAAGAAGCTCTGCGGAAATAAGCTTACGGATAACGTCGGCGCAGCAGCGAAGGGCATAGGGCGGATCAATGAAAACGAGATCGAAGGTTTCTCTGCCCGAAGCCTTTCTTATATAGTTTCTCGAGTCGCTGACAAGATACTTGCATTTGTTTTCAAAGCCCGTAGCCTTCACGTTTGCCTTGACTACGTCCATAGCCTCACGTGACGAATCAATAAACATACAGGACTCAGCGCCTCTTGAGAGAGCCTCGAGTCCGAGCTGACCGCAGCCCGCAAAAAGATCGAGCGCGCGTCTGTTTTCGATATCAAACTGTATAGAGGAGAAAACCGCCTCTTTTATTCTTTCCGAGGTGGGTCTTGTTGCCTCGCCCTCAAGTGTTTTTAAAATTTTGCCCTTGGCAGTACCCGTGATTATTTTTAACACGTTATAGCACCTCTTAACTTTCTTTACCTACTTCTCGGTAATATTCGTAAATGTTTTTGGCATCCTTTTCGCTGATGCCCTTGATTTCTTTGAGCTTTTCCACGTCGGCTATCTTGATATCCGAAATGCTCATAGCCGAAAGAAGAAGCTTCGCTTTCTTCTTACCTATGCCTTCAATCTTCTCAAGTGAGGAGCTTGTAAGCGTTTTTAATTTGGAATTCTGAGAGTTTAGGTATGCAAATCTATGTGCTTCTTCTTGTATATTGTAAACAAAAGCGTACACATTCATCTCTAAAGCTATGGAAATTTCCTTTTCACCGTCGGTTATTGCTCGGGTTTTGTGGAAGTCGTCCTTAACCATTCCAAAGACGGGAATATCCATTTCGAGCTGCTTTAGTATAGGCTTAACCACGCCTACGTGGGTGTCACCGCCGTCGAGAAGAATCAGGTCGGGGCGCTCGCCCAGAGATGCCGAGCCGTCGCCTATATGCGAAAGCCTTCTTGAAAGAGCCTCACGCATAGAGCCGTAATCGTCTCTGCCGTCGGTTGACTGTATTTTGAAGGTACGGTACTCGCTTCTTTTGCATTTTCCGCCTACGGAAACTACCATTGACGCGACTATGCACTCATCACCTACGTTGGATATATCGTACGCTTCTATTCGGTTTGGAACGAAGTCAAGGCCGAGAAGCTCGGCAAGTCTTGCGAGATTTTTGTTTTCACGCTCGCCTTCAAGGCGGTACTGTCTCGCGGCTTCCTTCGCGTTATCGTAAGCAAGGTCGCAAAGCGCCTTGACGTCGCCTCGCTCGGGGATTCTTACAACAACCCTTTTGCCGTTGAGCATAGTGAGATATTCGGAGAGAAGAGCAACGTCCTCGTCATCTGCCTCAAAGCCGACGATGACCTCTGAGGGAATACTGATGCCGCCCTCGTAATAGCCAAGGATAAGGTTAAGCGCGTCCTCTCCCGAGGCTATAGCCTCACGGGTGAGTAAAAATTCGTTCTTGCCGACGAGAGCGCCCTCTCTGATGGTAAGCGTTGAGAAAACGCTTTCGATATCCGAGGTATAAAGCGCAAAGACGTCTCGGTTGATTTTTGCGTCGGCAACCACTTTTTGCTTCTCCGCAAGCTTTTTAAGAGCTTCAATACTGTCCCTGAGCGCTGCCGCGCGTTCAAAGTTCAGTTCCTCCGCGGCTGCGAGCATTTCGGCAGTCAAGGCTTTGAGAGTGCTTGATATATTGCCGTCAAGCACGTGCGAGGCGCTTTTAACAAGCTCTGAGTATTCCTCGGCGGTAATGCTTCCCTTGACGCAGGGAGCTACGCATCTTCCCATATCCTTATAAAGACAGGGACGCTCCTTGCCTATATCCTTCGGGAACGAGCGGCGGCAGGTGGGAAGTGAGAATATCTTTTTTACGGTCTCGAGGGCGGTGTAAGCCGCGGAGGCGCTGCTGTAAGGACCGAAGTATTTTCCCTTGCCGCTGTTTCTGTCACGGGTGACGGTAAGCTTCGGATATTTCTCGGCGCTTATTTTAATGTAAGGATAGGATTTTGCGTCCTTAAGCTTTATATTGTACTTCGGAGCGTGCTTTTTTATAAGCACGTTTTCAAGCGTCAGAGCTTCTATTTCGGTTTTGCAAAGAATGTAATCAAAGTCACGAACGAGGCTGACCATCCTTGCGGTTTTTGGCGAGGTGTGTACCTGGGAAAAATAGCTCGTGACACGGTTCTTCAGTTTTTTGGATTTGCCGACGTAGATTATTTTTTCATCAGCGTCACGCATTATATAAACGCCGGGGGATTCGGGAAGGGAATTGGCTTTGTTTCTGAGCGTTTCTATTACCGTCACGGTATTTCTCCTTTCTTTGCGGTTGATTTTGTTTGAGTGTAGCTTTCAGCCTTTAGAAAGCTTATGAATGCGTTTTATGAGTTATCGCTGCGGTTGATTTTACTGTGAAATACAGTCTTTTGAAAATTTTATGCGGCAGCTTCGCGCGTTTTCAAAAGCCTTGCTTAAAAAAGCAAAAGGGACGAGCTCCGTTTGGGCCCTGTCCCTTTTATGCAGTTAGCAAGCCATCCTTGACAGTAAGTCGATATATCAGTCTGTCCCATTGACCTGCGAGGGATAACCCTTTACGTAGGTCTTATCAGCGATCAAATCCGCCTGAAATAAGCTCAGCAAGTCCGTTTACTGCAGATGACTCATCGCTTCCGTCAGCGATAATTGTGATGGTAGTGCCCTTTGAAATTCCGAGAGAAAGAATGCCGAGAAGGCTCTTCGCGTTCACACGGCAATCATCCTTTTCTACCCAAATAGAGCTTTTATAGGAATTTGCCTTCTGGATGAAAAGTGAAGCGGGGCCGGCATGGAGTCCTACGCCGTTTTCCATCGTTACGTTGCGAGTAATCATTGTAATTCGCTCCTTAAACTAATTGTACAGTTTAGTATATCAAATAAAAGCGAAAAAATCAATACCTTTTTTAAAAAAACTCAAATAAATTGAAATATTTGTAAAAAAATATATATTTTAAATATTTCGTGAAAAAATTTGTAGGTCGTAACGCTTAATCACGGATGGATTTTTTAAAGTCTATTTTGCTTATCCTGCCGTAAAAATAAGAGCTTTCGCCTTTTATTTCAATCGGCTGATTGTTAGAAAGGTATTTTGCCCCCGAGGTCAGAAAGCCCGCCTCCCTGTATTTTCCGGAGCAACAGATAATCATTTCCCCGTCGCTCAAATAAATTACGTCGCAGCCGTATTTTCCATCTATCAGAAGCTCCTTGTCGCTTTCGTTATACTTTGCTTTCACGAGCGTGACGGTTATTTCGGCAGAAACCTCGACGTCGTTCTTTCTTGGTTTCCCTATATGCCAGCCGATAGAAAAGAGCATTGATACGGTTGCAAAGAGTGTAACGGCGTCGAAAAACGTCATACGCTTTTTCATATATCCGCCTCCGCAAAATAGAACCATACGTTTTTCGTTCTGAGCGCCTTCGAGCGAGGGCGGAAGCTTGAATCAAGCGTCAAGATGAAATACACGCCGCCGTCCTTTTCACCCCTTTCCGCCCGGACTACCGTTCCTACGCGTCTTTTCGTAAGGGTATCGAAAACCACGTCGCCGACGGCTATTTCATTTTCGTATTTTTTTGGCATGACCTCTGTTCGTACCGTAAGCTCTCCGCTCTTGCTTTCCTCGGGGTAAAGAATTCTTTTTGCTATAAAAAAGGCTGCCGATAAAACCGAAACAAAAAACACGATAATTATAAAATCGACAAAAATTGACAACATTGATTTACTTTTAATGGGATTTTTCATTACATCACCTAAAAAAAGACTGCCTCGAGCAATGCCGAAGCAGTCCTGATGTATTTAGTTTTTGAAAAACGCTTTTAAATATACTTTTTATTATTCTATGGGTATATTTACCGAAGCGAAGTTTTCTATTCTTTCATCATAGCGAGCGGAATGAGCGTCGTCGTATTCCTTCTTTGAGATTCTCAGCGTCGCGCTGCCGATACCGAATACGACCCAGAAAAGATAGTAGGTCGAAGAGGAATACCAGATATAATCGGTCATACCGAATACGAGAAGGGCGAAGAGAGCCGTTCCCGAAAGGGTTGAGATGTTATCAACCGAGGAATTTCTTACGTATTTTGCGTACGTTGCGCGGTGGCGCACTCGTATCAGGAGAATAAACGCAAAGAATAAAAGCGCGAATATACCTACTTCGCAGCCTATTTCGAGAAACAGATTATGGCTGTGAGGAGCTGTTACGCTGTCCTCGGCATACTCTAAAAATTCTTCTGCAAACGCTTCCTCTCCTACGCCTATTCCGATAAAGATATTATCAAAGAACATACGAAGGGAAGAGCGCCATATCGAAAGCCTTGACGCAACCGAGCTATCGCCGAGATTAAAGAGCGACAAAAGACGGTTTGCGAAGCTCTCGGGTATGAAAAGAAGCGCCACGGGTATGCACATTGCGGGTATCAAAAGCAGCTTTGGAGCGCGTTTGCTTCTTATTATGATAAATGCCAGAGCAGCGAGAAGCGCCGCAACCCACGCTCCTCTTGACCAGGTGAGCGCAAGGGATACCGCATTTAACACAGATGCGCATGCGTAGAAGAAAAATGAATTGTTTTCAGCCTTATCAATAGTGAGAGCGACCGAAAAAACGGTAGCGACTATAAGAAAGACGGCGTATACGTTGGGGTTGCCGAAGGTCGAATACGCTCTTGATGATATTTCGGTAGTGAAAAGGGGGTCTATCCATTCAGCCTTTGTCGGAGTGAGGAAGTAAAGAATCAGTCCGATTATTGCGGTGGGAACGGATGAAAATACTATTATTTTAACGGCATTTTCCGCAAGTCGTCTGTTAACTATTACGTTGCTGACGAGGAAGTAAACCGACGCTAAGATTACAAGAGCAAGAGATTTTTCGAACGAAACTATACCCTTATTGAAAATTCCGCTTATAAGAACAAAGAGCATAAATATGAGCAGCACGGCATCGTATTGCTCAAAGTGGAAAAATCTTTTTCCGAGAAGAACCTTGCTTATAAATGAAACGACGGCTATAACCACCATTGAGGATAAAATAAGCGTCGAATGGGGAAGCGCGGGGATAAACGGCAGCGCAAAAAGAGTAGTCATAAGCGCGAATTCGGGCGATGCCAACGAGAGCGTAATGAATACAAGCGCCAGCGCGCCAATCGCTGTAGCGGGGATAGAAATTATGAAGCCTATGGCGGCAAAGAAAATACCGATAGTAACCGGTATTATAGCACGTTCGGTGTAGTTGGTTTTCGGGGCGCTTCTCGTTCGCTTTAAGCATAGCGTGTCAAAAAGAATTGTATTGGTGAGCTTCCATTTTTGCAAGCTATCCACGAGAGGAACGTCAAAAAACATTAAAACAAAGCCGACGAGAGTAAATGACGAGCCAACGATGAGGGCTGCCGTGGGAGTATTCATAAAGTCTAAAAAGTAATACTCGGCAAAATGTAAAAACAGCGTAGCAAGACCAAAGGCGAGCATAAAAATGCCGTAGCATTTGATTGATGCTTCCGAGAGCGCGATTTTTATTTTTTCAAAAAACTTAACCGCCTTACTGCTTAAAATTCTTTTCGAGTAAGCATAGCCTATGCCGACTAAAACCTTATCCGAAAAGCGTTTTTCCGCCTTTGCGATACGGCTGTTTTTGAAATTTTCTTCCGAGTGCTCGTATCCGAATAAAAAATCTAAAAACTTAGAACTCATTCTGAGGATTCAACAGCCTTTCTTCTTTTCTTTTTCTTTTCACGAGGCTTAAGCGCCTCTTCAAATTCGGGGTGCAGGGCGAGAAGGTCCGGACGTCTTTCACGAGTGATTTCGACCGATTTCTCGAGCCGCCATCTGTCTATTTTTTTATGGTCGCCCGAAAGAAGTATTTCGGGCACGTCAAGTCCGCGGAAGCTTCTCGGCTTCGTGTACTGCGGATACTCGAGTATTCCCGAGGCAACCGATTCGTCCTCATAGCATTCCTTTGAGGCAAGTACGCCGTCGATAAGCCTTGACGTTGCGTCTATCACGATACAGGCGGGAATCTCTCCGCCCGTAAGCACGTAATCTCCTATCGAGATCTCGTCGCACCCGAGATGGTCTATCGCGCGCTGGTCCACGCCCTCGTAGTGACCGCAGAGAAAGACGAGCTCGTCGTATTCCGAAAGCTCCTTTGCTACCGAGTGATTGAACATTCTGCCCTTTGGGGACATATATATAACCTTCACCGAAGCTCCCTCGGCAACGTTTTTTCTGACCTCCTCGTAGCAGTCGAATATCGGCTGGCAGGTCATAACCATACCCATTCCGCCGCCAAATGGAGTGTCGTCTGTTTTTCTGTGCTTATCGGTGGAAAAATCTCTTATATCGTAGGTCGAGAGATTTATTATTCCTTCCTTTATCGCTCTGCCGATTATACTCTCGCCAAGAACGTTTTCGACAAGAGAGGGGAACAGAGTCATAACGTGAAATTTCATATTCAGTCAAAAAATCCGGGTATGGGTGTAACGAATACGCCCTCTTCGATATTTATCTCCTTGATGAATTCTTTAACGTCGGGCATCAGGACCTCTTTTCCGTCCGAAGCCTCGATAACGTAGATGCGAGAGCGGGGAGCGTCGGTTATGTCCTTAACCCTTCCGAGAACCTCACCGCTGTTAAAATCCTTGACCTCAAGTCCTATTATATCGGCAAGGAGAACCGCGCCCTTTTTGAGAGGGATATCCTCTCTTTTAAGATAAAGAACGGTGTTCTTCATACCCTGTACCGTTTCTCTGTTAAGATAACCCGAAAGTCCCATAAGAACGAGCGGGCCCGATACCGACGCGCTCTCAACACTCACTTCCTTAAAGCCGTCCTTTTCGGCGAGGAAAACACGCTTTTGCGCAGCGAGGATTTTTGGAGAGTCGCACCAGCTTTCAACCTTCATAAGACCCTTGACGCCGTGCGCGCCAACGATCCTTCCGCATTCCAAATATTCTTTTAGCATAAGCATATTCTACCATAAATGCCCGCTAAAAGTCAATCTTTTTATATTAAATAAACGCCGCGCGCACGTAATTAAGTCGGTTATTCAGATGGAAAGATACATTTTTTTGTATTTTTCGGACATCATCGGCAAGGAAAAGCTCTTCTCAAAGCTTTCTCTTGCCCCGAGGCAAAGCCTTTTGTAAAGCTCCTCGTCTTCAAGAAGGTCGAGTAATGCGCCGGTGAGAGAGAAAACGTTGTCGGTGCTGAAAATAAGTCCGTTTTCACCCCCCTTTATCATTTCGGTATTGCCGCCGAAGGCAGAGGCTACCGTCGGTATTCCGAGAGACATACATTCGCTCGTCGCAAGAGAAGAGGTCTCCGTTCCGCGCGAAGAGTTGACGTTAATATAAAAGTCCTTCTGATAAAGCTCGGGACGCTCGACGTACCCCGTGAAGCTTACGTTTTTGTCTATACCGAGCCGAGCCGACATTTTTTTGTATTCGTCCTCCATAGAGCCCGAGCCGACAAAAACAAAATGCGTATCGGGAAAAAATTTCAAAACCTCCTTTGCCGAGCGCAAAACAAGGTCCTGACCCTTGATTTTTTCAAGCCTGGCAACAGAGCCGATGATTTTTCTTTCCTTGGGTATCCCGAGCGCCTCGTAAAGCGAAAACGTGTTCTGCTTTTTGATGTCGGAGACGTCTCTTGAACCGTTTTTTATAGTTATGATTTTTTCTTTTCTTATGCCCGAGTCAACAAGATTTTTGGCGGCGAAATCGGCTGTCGAAACCGTAAGGTCGGTGGAAGTCTCGTATAAATATCGCTTGGGAAGAGACATCTTTTTGACCTTTGCCTCGGGGTGAGCGCAGTGCCTGGTGGAAATGCAGCGCTTGATACCCGAAAGCTTACCGCCGAGTCTTGCGGAGAGGGAGGCGTGCGTATGGATTATATCCGCAGGGTTATCCTTAAAATAGTCGCGGAAGAGAGAAACGTCACGGGCGGAAAAGCTTCTGTCGGGGATTATGGGAAGAGAGGTTATTTTTACTCCGTCGGGAAGTCTTGAGAGAAGAGAAGAGCCCATAGGAATTATTATTTCAAATTCAAAGTCGTTTTTTAGCTCGTTTACGAGAGAGGAGAGAAGTATACCCGCGCCGCCAACGTTGCTGTCGCTTATTACGTGTGTTATTTTCATTTTTATTCATCCTTTGATTTGGTAAAAAGAAACGCCCTCGGCAATAACACCGAGGACGTGTAAGGTTTTGCTTAGCCAATATTATTTTTTTCTTTTCTTCTTAAAATATTCACCGAGAAGATTTTTGCATTCGTCGGAGCGAACAAAGCGTCTTATTTCAGGCTTGTGGTTGAGAGGTATTTGTGATAAGTCTATAAGCGAGCCGAAAGCTCCGAAGCGTATATCGGGAGCGCCGTAAACGACGTTTTCTATCCTTGCGTTGATTATTGCGCCCGCGCACATAGCGCACGGCTCGAGGGTTACGTATATCGTGGTTTCGGGAAGTCTCCAGCCGCCGAGGGTACGGCACGCCTCCTCAATTGCAAGTATTTCGGCGTGATGAGTCGCGCATTTTGAATTTTCACGCCTGTTATGAGCCTTTGCTATAATCTTGCCGTTTCGCACTATAACGGCGCCTATCGGCACTTCGTCCTCTTCTTCGGCAAGCTTTGCCTCATCAATGGCGAGCTGCATAAATTCTATATCCTGTTCGCTGTTCATAAAAAACTCCGTTAATGTAAAGTGTTGTTGTCATATTATGCAAAAAGCAATGAAATAGCCAAAACCAAAGACGTTCCTATAAAGATGAGAGGATGATACGAAAGCTTGACTTTTTCTTCACTTTGCAAAAGCTCGGTTATTTTATTTACGTAATGCTTTCTTTTTTTGTATATAAAGATTACCGAGGTGATAAACAAAACGAAAACTATGGGGTAGTATAAGTAAAGCTTAATATATCCGTAAATGGATAAAAGAGAGAAGAGATTGTTAAGAAAATGGATCAGCATTGAGGGGAGAATGCTGCCGGTAAGCATATAAATTGCCGAGAATATAAATCCCGCAACGAGGGCGTAGGGTATCCTGAAGAGATTTGCGTGCGCAAACGCAAACATTACCGATGAAACGAGCAAAGCAGTTTTCTTGTTCTCCGACAGTATTTTAATAGGAGCAAATCTGAAAAGAAGCTCCTCGAGTATTGCGGGTATGAGAGCGTGTGTAATTACGGCTAACGCAAACGGCTCATCGAATACGCTCGGGTCGCTGTATCCCAAAAAATTCATAAAAAGAGAGGTTATCAGCGAAACGCCTAAAACCATTATGATAGTGGGAACAATGAGGGGAAGAGTGAAGAGGGCATTCTCTTTCGTGAGCGAAAAATCACTCTTTAGGTCATCAAGCATCGCTTTTTTCACCTCATCTGCCGATACGTGTGAGCTTTTGCCGGGGTTGTAAACGTAATTAATAGCCAAACCGACAGGACCTATAAAAGCAAGATAGTATAAAATCTCGCTTGTTATGCCCACGCTTGAGCCAGAGAGAATCAGCAACAGAAGAAAAAGCATATCTATTGCCACAACGAATCTGATTTTTGAAGTCATATTATTATTCACCTTAACAGATTTTGCCAAGAAGCGAGAAGCGGAGCTTTCCCGTAGTCATATCCGCTTCCTCAAGTCTTACGCTGAGTCTGTCACCTATTCTGTAAAACGTTTTGTTGTCTCTTACCGTAAGGTTTTTTTCGTCGTATACGAAGGAGCCCTCGAGAGTTGACATGGGGATAAGTCCCTCGCAAGTGTTTTCGAGCGTCGCAAAAATGCCGAAGGTGGCAACAGAGCTTACCGTTGCCTCGAAGATTTCTCCGACTCTTTCCTTCATATAAATTACTTTATAGAGGTTTTCTATTCGTCTTTCGGCATTCTGGGCGCGAAGCTCGGCGTCGGTTGCCGCGGCGGCGGCTCGCTTTGCGTAGGATTTGTATTTTTCCTTTGCCTTGCCCTCGAAAATAACCTTGTTAATTATTCTGTGAGTCGCAAGGTCTGAAAGACGGCGTATGGGAGAGGTGAAATGACAGTAATTTTCGATACCGAGACCGAAGTGGCGGCGGCGGACGTCCGAGTAAGCCGCCTTTGACATAGCTCGTAAGCAGGCGTACGAAACCGCTTCTCCGATACCGCGCTCTGAGGCTTCCTCTATAAGCTCTGCCAATTCGCGCGGCTGACAGTTATCCGCGTTTATTTTATAAGAGTCGAGACCGAGGTTTGAGGCATACGTGAGAAATTCC
This sequence comes from Oscillospiraceae bacterium, assembly GCA_015063445.1. The sequence continues at coordinate 72,108 of SVUD01000002.1, read as the reverse complement.
GAGAATTTGTCCTTCGGGGGATCCTCGTGAACTCTGTAAACGCAGGGGATACCCGCATTGAAAAGAAGCGTAGCCACAGCCTCGTTTGCGGTAAGCATAAACTGCTCTATCATCTTTTCCGCATCGCCTCTCTCACGCTTGACGATGTCTAAAACGGCGCCGTTTCCGTCAAGCAGGATTTCTGCCTCGGGACTTTCGAGCTCAACGTATCCTCGAGCCCTTGCTTTCTTTGCGAGAAGCTCGTAAAGCTTACGCATATCCCTCAGCGTGTCAAGGCATTCACCGTATTTTGCAACAAGCGAGTCGTTAGCCTCTCCGCTCCAAATTTCGTTTATTTCCGAGTAAATACCCTTGATTTTTGATACGATTATGCTTCTTTCGATATCGCAGCCGATTATATCACCGCCCTCGGAGAGTGTAATTATTGCCGAAAGCGTGTATTTTTTCTCCCCGGGGTTCAAGGAGCAGGCTCCGTTGGATAGGCTTTCGGGGAGCATCGGCACGACCTTGTCGGTAAAATACACGCTCGTACCGCGAGCGGTAACGAGTCTGTCAAGCGCGGTTTTTTCTTTAACGTAGTGAGATACGTCGGCTATGTGAACGCCGAGCGTATAAGTACCGTCGCTGTTGACCTTAAGAGATATAGCGTCGTCGAGGTCCTTTGCGCTTTCGCTGTCAATCGTGAATATTATTTCGTTACGAACGACACGCCCATCGTCGCAAATGGGCTCTCTTGCGGCTTGTTCCGCCTGTCTTAGCTCCTCGGTACTGAAATCGGTATCTATCTCGCATTCCTCAAGAATGGAAAGATAGTTTGCCTCCTTGCTTTCGGCATTGCCGAAAACGGATACTATATCGGCGGTCATTTCATAAGAATAGACACCGCCCCTTATAAGCTTTGCCATTACTCTGTCACCCGGGACAGCGCCGCCGTCGTCACGCACGAATATACGCCTTTTTATCATAGAATCGTCAACGTCTATGAAAAGACGGTTAACGCGTCTTCTGCCGATTCTGACAACGTCATTATCAACCGTTCCGACAACCGTCTTTTTGCCGTATTCGAGAATTTCGGTTATTCTGCCCTCGGTCTTTTCCTCTCCGAGAGCGGAGAAGAAGGAATGATATTTTATAGCGACGGTATCTCCGCCGATAGCCGCTCCGACGTTTGACTCGGGGATAAATATATCCCTCTCTAAGCCCTCTACGGTAACGAATCCGTATCCCGAGCGGCTCTCACGGAATATTCCCTCGGCGTATATATCGCTTTTCTGAGAGCGGCGAGGATAGGGCTGCTCTGTAAATTTCACCTTGACCGCCCTTGCGCCGACGCCCGTTTCCTCTACCGCCTTAAGCAAGGCGTTCTTTCTTTTTTGCCGCAGCTGAGAGCGCGAGGTGAACTTTGAGAAATTTTTATTTGTGTTTTTCAATTTTTACCTTCTTTACAAAAAACAAAGGGCAACTCCTTTGAGCTACCCTTTTGCTGATTAGTGCTTATGGCTGAAAATATTCGAATACTGAGTCAAGCCCTGCCAGTCATTCTGAGTCTGAGAGTAATCGGGCTGAATGATATAAACTACAAGAACCGCAATCGCAAATATGATACATGCGATAAGAGTAACCTTGAAGAGCTTCTTGCCCTTCTGATTGGACTTGTCCTTGCCGTAATATGTCTCTGAGCCACCGGCAATAGAACCGGAAAGACCTTCGTTAGACTGCTGAAGCACAACCGCAGCCGTAATAACAACCGCGCAAATAAGGAGTACGCTTAAAAGAATAAGTTCAAGTATTAACATTTTTTGTTCCTTCCAATGGTTTTATACCCTTACGGGCGATAGCATATATGATATTTTATCATAATATATTTAAAAAAGCAATAGTTTTTAAGAAAAAAGTGAAAAAATAATTTTTTGCGAGTTTACCCCTCGTGAGCAAGAAAAGCTTTTTGAAACCCGAAAAATCATAAGTCATTATAAAAAGCTTAATTTTTTTGCCACGTGCCCGGGGATAAAAGAATAAGCATTGGCATTATTTCAAGCCTGCCGAAGAGCATTACGAACGAAAGCACTATTTTCGAGAAATAAGAGAATGACGCGTATGAAGCAAAGGCTTCGCCGAATGCGGGGCCTATATTATTGAAGCAGGCAATAACCGAGGTTGAGGTGGTCACGAGGTCCTTACCGTCAAACGATACGAGAAGTATCGCCGCGAAGAGAAATACGATGTAAACGGCAAGATAGCTGACCGCGGATTTTACCGTGTCCTCGGAAAGAGAGTCTCCGTCAAGTCTCAGCGTCTTTACCGAATTGGGCTTGAAGAATTTTCTTATATCTCGTCTTGCGCTCTTTAAGACGATGAGCAGGCGCGAGATTTTAAAGCCGCCCGCCGTTGAGCCCGCACACGCGCCGATAAACATGAGAATTACAAGAATGCTCTGCGAGGTGTTCGGCCATAGGTTAAAGCTTGCTGTTGTGAATCCGGCGGTGGAGAGTATCGACGTGACCTGGAAGAATGAGTCCCTGAGAGCCTTGCCGAAGGTTGTATAAACCGCGCCCATCTTCGTCATAAGATTTGCCGTGATAAGTCCAACGGAGGCGAGAGTTATAAGGGTGTAAGTCCTCAGCTCCTCGTTTTTCTTTACGTCGCAGAATTTTTTTACTATGATGAAGAAATATATGTTGTAGTTAATTCCGGCGAGAAACAGGAATATCGTTATTATCCACTCGGCAGCTACATTATGATAACCGGCAATGGAATCGTTAAGAACCGAAAATCCGCCTGTACCCATAGTTCCGAACGCGGTTACAACGCAGTCGTAAAGAGGCATTCCCGTAAATAAAAGAGCGATTATCTGCATAACGGTCAGTGCGAGATATATTTCGTACAGTATCAATGAGCTGTCACGAAGCTTCGGGACGAGCTTTCCCTTTTGAGGACCCGGAACCTCAGCTCGCATAAGAAAGACGTTTCCCTCGGATTTAGGGATAAGAGCGAGCATAAAGACGAGTATTCCCATACCGCCTATCCAGTGAGTGAAGCTGCGCCAGAAGAGTATGCCGTATTCTATGCCCTCTATCTGTCCTGCCGGGATAATGGACGCTCCCGTCGTGGTGAATCCCGATACAGTCTCAAAGAATGCGTCGATATAATTTGGTATCGCTCCGCTTATAACGAACGGAATTGCTCCGAAGGCGGAGAGAAGTATCCAGGAAAGCGCCGTGCAGACGAAGCCTTCCTTGGCAAATATTCTTGTTTTTTCGGGCTTCAGAAGCTTGGTCGGGAGAAAGACCGCAAGCAATGCCGCTATCGTGATAAGATACGGCAGAACGGATTCTCCGTATATAAGAGCGACAGCGAGCGGCGCTACGAGAAGTATAGCTTCTATCAGCAGCACCGTACCCAAAAACTTTGCTATCATTTTTAAATTCATTTATCTAAGATGTCCTTAATATTTTTTATGGAGCCGGTTACAAGAACTATAACTCGGTCGCCCTTTGAAATAACGTCGCTACCCGAAGGGATAATAACGTTTTCTTCTCTTACGATACAGGCGATGAGCGAGTTTTTGATTTTGTTTAGGCGCATAAGAGGTATATCGGTGAGTCCCTCGATGCTTTCCTTAATAATAAACTCCACCGCCTCGATTTTTCCGTCCATCATTCTGTGAAGAGATTCAATTTCGGAATCAGCCGCGTTTGCCATTCCTCTCGCCATACGCAGAATGTAATCGACCGTAGCCGATTTCGGAGAAACGATGCTGTTTATTCCAACGTCCTTGAAGAAGTCTACGTAGGGAAGAGAGCGTATCATGGTTACGATTTTCTTTACGCCTATCTTCTTTGCGTACATTGAAACTATAGCATTCTCCTCGTCTGTGTCCGAGAGGGCAAGAAAGGCGTCGGCGTTTTCTATTCCTTCCTCAAGAAGAAGATCCTGCCGCATTCCGTCTCCGTGGGTTACGTTGATACCAAGCTCACGGCTTAATTCCTCGCATTTTGAAAGATCCTTTTCAATGATGGTAGTTCCTCTGAGGGACTTGCCGAGCATTTTTGCAAGGTAATACGTCGTCCTGCCGCCGCCGAATATAAGAATGTTTTTGATGGGGCGAAGCGCCTCGGACGTTATCTTTAAGAAATTTCCAAGCTCCTCATCGGAAGCGGTAACGCATACCGTGTCTTGCGCCTTGATAACAAAATTACCCGAGGGGATATATACGTTATCATCTCTTTTGACGCCGCAAACGAGGATTTTTGTGTTGAATTTTTCTCTCAAATCGAGAAGCGAAAGATTGCATATCGGCGAGGATTCGGAAACGGTAAACTCGGCGATCTCAACCCTTCCGTCACAAAACGTATCAACCTTTGACGCGTTGGCAAACTTGAGCATACGCGATATTTTTTTCGCAACGGCATACTCGGGATTTATTGTCAGCGAGAGGTTCATATCCGCTTTCATAAGATCCATGAACTCGGTATATTCGGGATTTCTTACTCTGGCGGCCGTATAAGTCGTTCCGAGCTTTTTAGCGGCGTAGCAGCAAAGCATATTGCCCTCGTCCATATGAGTAACCGCTATAAGCATATCAGCCGTTTCGGCTCCCGCCTGCCGAAGAACAGATATATCGGCAGAGTTTCCCATAACCGCGGTAACGTCATAGGCGCTCGAGACCTCGGAAATGCTTGTTGGATTACTGTCTATTACAGTAACGTCGTGTCCCTCGTTGACGAGCTGCTCGCAGATAGCGGAGCCAACGGTTCCGGCTCCTACTACAATTATTTTCATCAGATACCTCCAAACAGAAGCTTTCGGGAGTAACCCGATATCCTTCTTTTGAGTCGTTTAAAAATTATTAAATAGAGTATAGCACTTTGTTATCAAAAAATCAAGTACTTAATTATTTATGTTAAAATATAATTATTTACGTTAAAAGTGAATTTATTTTAAAAAAATGTGTTGCTTTTTCTCGGTATTTGTGTTAAGATTTATAAGGTTATGATAATTTACGAAAGGGGAAGAGCGCATTGTTCGGGAACGTTGAAATAAACGCAATGTTTGCCATTGCTCAGGCCATAGGCTTCGTGGCAACGGGAATTGCCATATATTCTTTTCAGGCAAAAAAGCGTATAACGATGCTTACGATGCAGACCGTGTCAAATCTGATGTGGATGGCGCACTATCTTATGCTTGGCAGCTTATCGGCTGTTTTTGCTAATCTTCTCGGCACTGTGAGAAACGTTATATACGGACTTCGAGGCAAATATAAGTTTGCCGATTCCAAAATAGTACCCGCAATATCAATTATAGCATTCGTCATCTCGGGTGTATTCACCTATACAAACCCCTTCGATATACTTCCCACTCTCGCGATGGTATTTGCTTCCATAGCCTTCTTCGTTAAGGATGAGAAGCTGATAAGATATATAAGCGTATTTATAGCTGTTTCCTGGCTTACCTTCGGCATATATGCGGGAAGCGTCGCAAGTATAGTTTCCGACGGAAGCACGCTTATATCAATAATAATAGCAATAATCCGCTATCGCAATTTCGAGATATACGAAAACACAACAATGAACGAATTCATAGATGAGCGCACCGATGAGGAATACGAAAACGACATTCAAGAAAATATGGCTGAGGATACGATGGAAGGCTCTGTGCCGCTTCCGTATTCTTACGATTAATATATAATTTGAAAATAATAGTTTACAAAAACGCAGAAACACAGGTAAAGATTTATACCAATGTGTTCTGCGTTTTTTGTTTTATTCAGAGTAAGCTTTTACTATTTCCTCGAGAATGGATACCACCTTGTCCATTCCCTCGACGCTTATATGCTCAAAGGGGCCGTGGAATGCGTATCCGCCTGTTCCGAGGTTGGGGCAGGGCAATCCCATAAACGAAAGTCTTGCTCCGTCTGTGCCGCCTCTTATAGGCATTACGGTAGGTGAAACTCCACACGCTATGGCAGCTGCCTTTGCGTTTTCGATAAGATGCATATGAGGAAGAATCATTTCCTTCATATTTTTATAGCTGTCCTTTATTTCAAGCGAAGCCGTTCCGTCGCCGTATTTAGAGTTGATTCTTTCCGAAATAAGCTTAAGGGTTTCTTTTCTTACCTCGAGAGTTTTTGAATCGTGATCTCTTATGATGTAGGAAAGAGTAGCCTCCTCGACGTTGCCCTTCATCGAGATAAGATGATAGAAGCCCTCGTATCCGTCTGTATGAGAGGGGGTTTCAAACGAGGGAAGAGCGCTGTTTATCTCCATAGCGACAAGGGAAGCGTTTATCATAGTATCCTTTGCGCTGCCGGGGTGAACGTTAAAGCCCTTGACTGTAAAGGTCGCGGATGCCGCGTTGAAGTTTTCGTATTCAAGAGAACCCTCCTCGCCGCCGTCTACCGTATATGCGAAATCCGCTCCGAAGCGGGATACGTCAAAGTGGTCCGCTCCCTCTCCTATCTCCTCGTCGGGAGTGAAGGCGATAAGCACGTCCCCGTGGGGCGTGTTGTTTTTTGAAAGATTTTCGACGAGAGTCATAATCTCGGAAACGCCCGCTTTATCATCTGCTCCGAGAAGTGTCGTTCCGTCGGTGGTGATAAGGGTTCTGCCGCGGAGATTTTTGAGATGAGGGAATGTTTTCGGATCAAGAATTCTTCCGCTTTCGCCAAGCGCTATTGCCCCACCGTCGTAATTCTCATGGATTGTGGGATTAACTCCGTCACCCGAGAAGTCGGGAGCCGTGTCCATATGAGCTATAAATCCTATTTTGGTTTTGCCTTCGTAACCCTTTGTTGCGGGGAGCTTTGCGTAAAGATAGCATTTGTCATCAAGCAGCACGCCTTCGCAGCCGAGGGAGATAAGCTCGTCCCGAAGCGCTTTTCCGAGCTCGAATTGACTTGCGGTACTTGGATGAGCGCCCGAGGTATCCGAGCTTTGAGTGTTGAATTTAACGTATTTTAAAAGTCTTTCGTATGCTTTCATATAAGTCCTCTTAGATAAATTTATGTATTTTTACGTTAAGTGTATCACAAATTTACGAATAGGTCAAGAGTAAAGGCTTAATTGAGGAAAAGTAATTGTCGGTAAGAGGTTTTTGAGATGATTTTAAAAGGCGAAAAGCGGTCAAAGGACAAAATTCACGCAAAAAGCGTTCGGAGAAAAAAACAAAAAAATTTTCAAAACCCCTTGACAAACGCACTTTCATCTGCTAAAATAACTTCATCAAAAGCGTTTGAGCGGAAACCAGTAACCGTTTTTACCGTTTACAGAGAGCTGTCGGTTGGTGCGAGACAGTGACGGGGGCTCGGCGAATTCATTCCGTTAGCTGTGGGTTGAAAGAAAAACGATATAATGATGTTTATTGTTTTTTCCGCGTAGGCTTTACCGGGTACGACCGTTATATCGTTAGAGTGTAGGTTTGCACTTGAAACGTCTTGGTTATTCAGCTTAGACAGAGAGTGTGCATTTGCACTTAATGAGGCCTTTGCCGTGAGGCGAGGGTGAAGCAGAGTGGTATCACGGTAAATTAATATTTATCGTCCCTGTATTTTCCTATAGAGGAAGGTGCGGGGTTTTTTGTTTTTTATAGGTTAATTTACGGTCCTATGAGACTTGCAAATTATAAAATACTTTTTTGGAGGAAACCAAAATGAAAAAATTATTATCTCTCGTCTTAGCATTAACTCTTTGTCTTAGCACCGCGATTGCGCTTACGTCGTGCAAAAAAGACAAAACGCCCGAAATCAAAGTAAATCCCGATAAGCAGCATTACGTTGTCGGAATTTGCCAGCTTATAACACACGACGCTCTTGATTCCGCAACTCAGGGCTTCAAGGATGCGCTTACCGACGCTCTTGCAAGAGAGGGCAGAACCGTTGAGTTTAAATATCAGAACGCGGCGGGCGATTCGAATACCTGTAATACCATAGTAAACAGCTTTGTTGCGGATGACGTGGACCTTATTCTTGCCAACGCCACCGCGGCGCTTCAGGCAGCCGCTAACGCAACTCTTACTATTCCCGTTCTCGGAACCTCTATAACCGAATACGGAGTAGCGCTTGAGCTTGACGGCTTCGACGGAACGGTTGGCGGAAACGTTTCGGGTACTTCCGACCTTGCGCCCCTTGAGACTCAGGCGCAGATGATGATAGATACTCTCGGACTCACAGCGGGTAAGAACGTCGGTCTTCTTTACTGCTCCGCAGAGCCTAACTCTCAGTATCAGGTAGACGTGGTAAGAAAATACCTCACCGCTCGCGGATTGAATTGCAAGGATTATAAATTCAACGACTCAAACGACCTTCAGTCGATAGCTCAGAACGCTGCTGATAACAGTGACGCTATCTACGTTCCCACGGACAATACCGCGGCGTCGAATACGGAAATCATAAACAACGTTTGCGCGCCTAAGAAAATTCCCGTTTTCGCGGGTGAAGAGGCGACCTGTAAGGGCTGCGGATACGCAACTCTCGCAATAAGCTATGAGAACATCGGCAAGAAGACCGGTGAAATGGCAGCGGAGATTCTTCTCGGTAAGAAGAGTATATCCGAAATGGCTATAGCTTATGACAGCGCTCCCGTTAAGAAATATAACGAAGCGGCTTGTAAGAATCTCGGCATCAATATAGAAAATCTTAAGGCTGCGGGATACGTTGTTATTCCCGGAACCGAAGCGGAATAATATATAAACGGAGTTGAAATGGGATTTTTAAATGCACTTCCCGGCGCGGTCGCGCAGGGCTTGATATGGGGACTTTTTGCGATAGGTCTTTATATTTCGTATAAAATTCTTGATGTAGCCGATCTTACGGTAGACGGCTCTATATGTACCGGCGGATGCGTGCTCGTCGCATTGATGACGCACGGCGTAAACGTCTATATTGCTATTGCGGCAGCCTTCCTTGCGGGCGCTGTCGCAGGTATCGTTACGGGGCTTTTGCAGACGGCTCTCGGTATTCCCGCCATTCTTTCGGGAATTCTGACTCAACTTATTTTATGGAGCGTAAACCTCAAAATTCTCGGCGGTAAGGCAAACGTATCAATAAGCGCGAGAAAGTACGGCGATAAGGTGCTTCTCTCATCTCTTGACAATATCGGCGCTATAATCGTTTCCTTGATTTTCTGCGCCGCGGTGATAGTTATACTGTATCTGTTCTTCTATACCGAGGTAGGATTTTCGCTTAAGTCCACCGGAGATAACGAGAGCATGAGTAAGGCTCAGGGTATAAACGTAAACTTTAATAAGGTGCTTGGAATCGCGATATCAAACGGACTTGTGGCTCTTTCGGGAGCGCTGCTCGCTCAGTATCAGGGCTTTGCGGATATCAATATGGGACGAGGCGCTATCGTAATAGGACTTGCCGCTATTGTAATAGGTCTTTCGGTTTCGCTCAGGATAAAGCCGAATTTCGTGGTTTCGCTTATAGGCGTTGTGGGAGGCGCGATAATTTACTATCTCGTTTACACGGTAGTAATCAGACTCGGAGTGGATACCGATCTTCTTAAGATGCTTTCCGCGATTATCGTTGCGGCATTCCTTGCGGCGCCGTACGTTAAGAAAACCTACTTTGCTAATCGCAAGGCGGGCAAGATAGTGAAAAACGACGAAAAGAATGAAGAGGAGGTAGAAAATGCTTAAGATATCAAATCTTCATAAAACCTTCAATGCGGGTACGGTAAACGCCAAAAAGGCGCTTAACGGCTTGAATCTTACCGTAAACGACGGAGATTTCGTTACGGTCATAGGCGGAAACGGCGCGGGAAAAAGCACTATGCTCAATGCGATATCGGGCGTGTTTCTCCCCGATGAGGGCGCAATAGAGATAGACGGCATTAACGTCACGCGCGTGCCCGAATACAAAAGAGCCAAGTATCTCGGAAGAGTTTTTCAGGACCCAATGAAGGGAACGGCTCCCGATATGGAGATAGCGGAAAATCTTTCTATTGCCGCAAGAAGAGGAAAACGCCGTAAGCTCATCTGGGGACTTCCCAAAAAGGAGAGGGAAAGCTATAAGGCTGTCCTTGCGAAGCTTGAGCTTGGACTTGAGGATAGACTTTCCTCAAAGGTCGGACTTCTTTCGGGCGGTCAGAGACAGGCGGTAACGCTTCTTATGGCAACGTTAAAGAAGCCGAAGCTTCTGCTTCTTGACGAGCATACCGCGGCGCTTGACCCGAAAACCGCCGCAAAGGTTCTCGAGATAACCGAAATGATAGTCAGCGAAAACAATATAACGACCCTTATGATAACCCATAATATGCGTGACGCCATAAAATACGGCAACAGACTTATTATGATGCACGAGGGAAGAGTTATCGTTGACGTTTCGGGCGAGGAAAAGAAAAAGCTCACGGTTGAATACCTCTTAGAGCTCTTCACAAAGGCGAGCGGAAGCGAGTTCGCGAGTGACAGAGCGATACTTGGGTAACGATATGAGTGATGAATAATGAGCCGTGCTTGCGTTGGCTTAAAAGCGAATGACGGTCCGACGTCGGTTACGGTTAAAATTAAATAAAAAGCTGCTCTGATTCGAGGCTTGTAGGTCTCGGTCGGAGCAGTTTTTTTACGGTAAATTCGGTTTTGCCGCAAAGTCTTTTTATAAAGAAGAAACAAGGATATTCGCGTTTTTCAGACTTTTTTTCATATGAGATAAATCGTAAAATCCGCAAAATTGAGCGATCTCTGTTTGTGAAAGCGAAGACGTTTCAAGTAATTCCGCGGCTTTTTTGATTCTGTAACGGTTTAAATATTGACCGGGCGAGCAACCGCATACCGTTTGAAAATTCCGCAAAAACGTGGATCTTGAAAGATATACTCGCTTCGATAAATCATCAATGCTTATTTTTTCCGAAAAATGATTATGCATATATTCGAGAGCGGTTAATATCAGCTTCGTGTATTTTGCGGTAGGTCTTTTTTCATCGCATATCTGTTCTTGAAGAAGATGCGCTAAATAGCATATGATTTTCCATGCCGTATGGCTGTGAAGCGCATGAAAAATTTCCTTATCAAAAGCGCCGTCCTCTTCGATATATTTGATGTCGTGTCTGATTTCCGAAAGCTGAGCTTCATTCAAATGCAAAAACATAGTTTCGGTGCCGTTTTGACGAATGAACGGCTCGATTTCCATAAATTGAAAATAGCCGGGTATCGTTTTTGATTCCGACTGATTTTTTTGAACAAAATCGTTTCTCAAAAGAATATGATAGACTTCCAAATTTTCGGTTTGACTATACGCGTGAACCGTTTTGGGCGGAATGACGAAAACGTCTCCTCTGCGGACAGCCCAGCTCGACGATTCTATTTGATGAATTCCTATACCGCCAAGAATTATATTCATTTCGTAAAAATCGTGAATGTGAGGCTCGATTGAATAGTCTACGTAAGAAAAAGCTCTTACGCACTGGTCCTGCCGCTTAAACGTTGTATCCTCGTTGCAATGGAAACTGATATTTATATTTTGATTCATAGAATCACCCTCTATCTGAAACAATTATACATTGTTTTGGCTTATTTTTACTATTATTGTATCACTTTTTTTGATATAATGCAAGTAGAAAATGACATTTGATGGAAAAAACGGTGAAAATGGACAGAATCGAAAAATTGCGAAAAAAAGTCTTGCTGCGTTCTTATAGCAGTGAAGAATTCTTTTATAAGTTTTACAAGAGATATAACGAAAGCGAAGGCGACACGGATTATATACGGTATTCCGACGCGCTTTATTTCGCGTTTTCGGAGCTAACTCCAAACATTTCGGACGGAGAATTGATAGTCGGAGAGCTTGAAAATAACTTGACGGAGCTTCAGAAGAACGAATGGAAAAACGTTTACGCAAGCGTTGCGAAAGAAAGATGCGTGCTTGCAGGCGGCGGTCAGGATTCTCATATGGCTATAGATTATGAACTTATATTATCCGTCGGTTTAAATGGTATAATATCTCGAATTGACGAATACCTTCGTACTTGCGGTCCCGAAAAAACCAACTTTTATTTAGCGGCAAAAAAATCGCTTTTGGCTGTAATAAAGCATTCCGAGAATTATTCAGCTCTCGCAGAGCGGCTTGCGATGGAAGAAAAAGATAAAACGCGCAAGGAAGAGCTTCTGAAAATATCCGAAATTTGCAAAAAGGTTCCTGCCGAGCCCGCGGGAAGCTTTTACGAAGCGGTTCAATCGGTTCATTTCGTTACTTATTGCGTATCTCTCAATCCGTTAAGAAACGGTTCCCAGCAGTTTCAGCTCGGCCGTCCGGATAGATATTTGCTGCCTTATTACGATAAGGATATTAAAAGCGGGGCTCTGATAAGGGAAAAGGCGCAGCTTATTTTGGATTGCCTCGGTATACAGATAAATATGCGTGTTCCCGGCGGTCTGTCAAGCGGATATATGGTTGGAGGAAGAGACGAAGACGGAAAAATCGTTGCCAACGAGCTTACCGAGATGCTGATGCAGGTAGTAGATGATATAAAGCTCGTTTATCCTTCGGTTGGACTTTGTTACACCGAAGGTATGCCCGACAGGTACTTAGAAAAGGCGTGCGAAATATTATCGCACGGAAGAAGCCATCCCGCTATATTCAATGATGACGTTATATCAAGCGGTCTTTTATACTACGGAGTTCCCGAAGCCGAATCTCACAGTTATATACACAGTACGTGCGTTGAGATAACGCCCATCGCGTCATCTAACGTATGGGTTGCAAGTCCTTATACCAATATGGCGCAGCTCTTGCTTGACACGATGACACGCGAATATGACAGCTTCGACGGGCACGTATCGGCTTTGTTTGATAAAATTGATGAAAGAATCAAAAACAATTTTATTCTTGAAAACGATATGCGATGCCATCGCGCAAAGAATTCAATCAATCCGCTCCTTTCCTGCTTCGTAAACGACTCTCTTGCCGAAGGGTTGGATATTGAGAACGGCGGAGCCAGGTACAATTGGATTATGCCAAGCTTCGTCGGAATGGCGAACCTCGTGGATTCTTTGTACGTATTGAAAACAATTGTTTACGATAACAAGGAATTTTCGGTGCTTGAGCTCAAAGAAATTTTGGATAACAACTTTGAAGGGAACGAGCCTTTGAGATTACGATTGCTGAACAATATCCCGAAATACGGAAATGATATCGATGAGGTAGACAGGTATTTTGGAATATTCACAAATCATATAGCTTCCGAATGCAAAAAATACAACGGAACGTTCAAAAACGGAAATCTGATACCGAGCGTATTCTGCTGGGTGATGCACGAAAGGTTCGGAAGGGCTACCGGAGCAACTCCCGATGGCAGACTCGCGGGATTTCCTCTTGGAGACGGCTCGGGACCGTGTCAAGGAAGAGAGCTCAACGGTCCCACCGCGTCTATTCTCTCTTCTACGAAATGGGAGCACCGTGAGCTTATCGGCGGTGTTGCGGTCAATATGAAATTCTCAAAAAGTCTTCTGGGAGCTAATTCGCTCGGTATCATGAGGTCTTTGATAAAAAGCTATATGGATAGAGGCGGATTCGAAATTCAGATCAACGTAACAGATAAAGAATTGCTGGAAAAAGCGAAGGATAATCCCGAAGAATACCGAGATCTTGTTGTGCGAATAGGCGGTTACAGTGATTACTTCGTAAAGCTATCTCCCGAAATGAAGGAAGAAATTATTCTGCGAACAACTCATAAAATATAAAAAGGAAGGTAATAACACATGAAAGCAAGGATCAAAAAAGTTTTTGTCGCTCTACTGATATGTGCGGTTATTTGCCCTATCATTGCAACTGCTTCTTTCAAAACGGAAGCAAGCTCGGGCAGCGGCGCTGTTCAGAAAATCGATTTTACCGGAGCGACAGCAACGGCAGACAGTAAGCACTCAAACACCGCGGTCGGAGCCGCTTCGGCTACGATAGACGGAAATAAGTCTACCTCTCTTTCCACCGCTTGGATATCGACAACGAGCACGAGCGGAGAGTACACGCCGCACTGGCTGAGGGTCGATCTCCCGTCACCCGTTACACTGAATAAAATAGTGATGGTTCCTCGTCTTGAGGGCGGCGCTCCCGGTTATTTCCCAAAGAATTTCACTATTGAGGTATCAAGCGACGGAGTAAGCTTTACCCCCGTCGTTACAGAGACGGATTTCATCGCAACTAACAACAACGGTGAAGAATTTACGTTTAATACGGTAAAAGACGTGAAGGGTATAAGGATTTCGGTTACAAGAAATACATCATACAGCTCCAGGAATGTGTACGGCTTCGGTCTTACGGAGCTTGAAGCATATTACGACCCGATGGCAATTCAAAAAATCGATTTGACGGGCGCTACCGCAACGGCAGACAGTAAGCACTCCAATGCCTCGGTCGGAGCTGCATCGGCTACGATAGACGGAAATAAATCTACCACTCTTTCCAACGCTTGGATATCGACAACGAGCACGAACGGAGAGTACACGCCGCACTGGCTGCAGGTTGACCTCGCGACACCCGCTACTTTAAATAAATTAGTAATGGTTCCTCGTCTTGAGGGCGGCGTTCCCGCTTATTTCCCAAAGGATTTCACCATTGAAGTATCATACGACGGAACAAACTGGGCTACCGTCATTCAAAAAACTAATTATACTGCGGTGAATACCGAGGGCGAAGAGTTTAAGTTTAACACGGAAAAGCCTGTAAAGAGTGTAAGAATTAAAGTTTCAAGAAACGGACTTTACAACGGAAATTATATTTATTACGGCTTCGGTCTTGCGGAGCTTGAAGCATATTACGATCCGACAGTGACTCAAAAAATCGATTTGACGGGCGCTACCGCAACGGCAGACAGTAAACACACGAATACCTCGGTCGGAGCCGCATCGGCTACGATAGACGGAAATAAGTCCACCTCTCTTTCCAACGCTTGGATATCGACAACGAGCACGGACGGAGAGTACACGCCGCACTGGCTTAGGGTCGATCTCGCGTCACCCGTTACATTTAATAAAATAGTAATGGTTCCTCGTCTTGAGGGCGGCGTTCCCGCTTATTTCCCGAAGGATTTCACCATTGAAGTATCATACGACGGAATAAACTGGGCTACCGTCATTCAAAAAACTCATTATACTGCGGTGAATACCGAGGGCGAAGAGTTTAAGTTTAACACGGAAAAGTCTGTAAAAAGTGTAAGAATTACAGTTTCAAGAAACGGACTTTACAACGGAAATTATATTTATTACGGCTTTGGTCTTACAGAGCTTGAGCTTCATTATGACGAAACGTTAGCATCGGAATCTCTCATCAGCTTTGATGACGTATTACAAATCAACTCCGTCACGGCAAGCTCCTCTCATTCTATGCATCCGGTTCAGCATCTTATAGACGGTAATCTTAATAATATCTGGTCAAACGATGATCCGAATAACCGCCCCGATCCGTCTGCAAATACCCAGGTAGTACTCGAGCTTGATAAGCTATCAAATGTATCCGGCGTATACTTATATCCGACGATAAAGAGCTCATCTACACCTAATATTAATTTCCCGCATGAATTCTCGATTTATCTTTCCGAGGATGGAGAGAATTTCGGTGAAGCGGTCTGGTCAACGACCGACTATACGTTACCCGACGGAAGCTCGCGCGAGTGCATAAAATTCGACGAGCTTATAGGCAACGTTAAATACGTGAAATTTGATATCGCGCCCGGTAACAATTCCTCGGGATACGTTCACTTTGCAGAAATAGAAGTGATAGGACTCAAGGATATTGACATAGATTCGTATATTTCGCGACTTGCTATCCGCGAGCATCAGTATCAGGATGCTAAAGTCGTTTTCACAAACACAAGTACACAGTATAAACATGAAATTATAGCTTCCTCCAACGAAAGCGTCGTTGATCTTGACGGTCATATAACGTATCCCGAAGCGGGTTATTTAAACGTTGAACTGACAGTAAAGATTACAAACGTTCTCAAAGAGGACGAGTCTCGTACGGTAAATATGAATATTATGATAAAAAGCAATAAATTATTAGAAGCTGAGATTGCGGCTTCAAATGTAAACTTACTTCCTGTCCCCGCAAACGATGATGCTTACGTAACCATTCCAAAGGTTGAAGGTTATACGGTAACGATCGCAAATTCGGATGATGAAAGCATAGTTGCGCTCGACGGAAGAATCACACGCCCCGAAAACACCACAGGCGTCAGACTTACTCTGAAGCTGGAAAGCAACGAGACAGGAGAGGTTGCATACACCAAGCCCTTGCTCGTTCCAATATACAAGACTTACGTAAAGCCGACTATGACCGCAGCCGAGATAGCGGCGGCGCATGAGGATTACGAGGATAACGCATACGGTATATTCATCCATTACGTGAGCAAATACAGAAACAGCCGCGGAACTGTATACTCAAACGGCGAAATGGTTGAAAGCGTAGATGAGCTTGCCGATGCATTCGACGTAAAGGCTTTTGCAAAATCTATGCACGATATGGGCGCGGAATACGTTCTGTTTACTGCTTGGCACGGAGATACCCGTACCTTATTCCCCAGTATGACTAACCTCCGCTGGAGAGACGATCGACGCGCGGAAGATACGGAAGGACAGAAAAGCTATTCCGAAAGAGACATTATAGCAGAGCTTATCGCGGAGCTTTCGATATACGATATCGACCTCTATCTTTACACGCATCCTGCTGACGGAGGTCCTGACTTTACTACCGAAGATAAGCTTTTGACCGGCTGGGATGATTCAACCGATAATTATGCGGTTTGGAATCAGTACGTAAACGAGCTTTATTATGAGCTTTGCGAGCGTTACGGTGACGGAATAAAGGGTCTTTGGTTTGACGGCGGATATAATCACGTACCTGCCGGTGATGCTCAGAACCGTCTTCGCGAGACCTGCTTGTCATTTAATCCCGCGATGATACTCACGGCAAATCTTGCTTTTAAAGAAGGTACGGTTTATGAAACTCCCGTATATGACGGAGCTGATTATTTCTGCTGGGAAATACCCGAAGGATATAATTTCGTGACCGACAGAAAAATCTCAAGACATCAGTCAGCTACAGTTATCGCAAACGCCGGATGGTGGACACAGCACCCGAATACAAAGACCTTCGATAATCTTCCTACAGCCGAAGAAATATTCAAATACCTCGTTGCTATGAGCTCTATCTCAACGGAGGGCGGATTCCTTGCATCTACAGGCTTCTATCCGCTTCGCGAGGGAGAGGTGCTTGACGATTACTTTATGCGCGGCATAGGAGACGTTCTGAGAAAGCTCAATGCCGATTACATCTCGCCTCTTAAAGCTACTATTTTCAACACTAACGACAGTACGGCGTATCCCACGATTGAAAATATTACGGTAAGCGATCTTTTGTGGGGAGTTGCCAATGAATCAAAAGACGGAAAATATATTTACTTGCACGTGCTCAACGCGCCTGCGGGAAATACATTGATGCTTCCCAAAACCGCAGACGGAACTATCCTTAAGGGTAATGCCGTTATTATGAATTATGACGGTACCGAAACTCCCGTAGTTATCGTTAAAACCGCTGACGGATACAGCATTACGCTTCCCGAAGGTGTGGAATGGAATGAGGTTGATACGGTAATCAAGGCGGAACGCTTGGAAATAGAGTTCGCGCCTAAGACAAGTATCACTCTCGGAATGGAGCTTACTTATAACGTGTACATTCCCGTAAACGCAGGTCTTAAGTGCTTCACACTCGATGGTATCACTTACACCGATCTTGCTCTTCTTACCGATATAGTGACGATAAATGCAAATAATTATTATCATTTTGTGATAAAAATGCCTTCTGCAGAGGCGGCGAGAGATATAGTTCTCGAAGCTGTTGTTACTATAAATGGAATAGATTATAACGGAAAGTGGACCATGAGTGTACCTAAGTACGCAGCCAAGATTATTGACGACGGAAGCGAGGTGGAAAAAACTCTCGCTAAAGACGTTCTTGCATATATCAAAGAGGCATATAACTACTTCACCGAGTTCAATACCGCGGAAGAGATAGCAAGAGTAAATACTCTTATTGACTCCATCATCGGTGACTACAAGGCTGAACCCGTGTCAAGCGGTGAAACCGATACTGTATCTCCCGTGACGAGCGTAACTCTTAACCTTGACGCAAAACCCTCTATTCGCTTCTACGTAACCGATACAAATGTTGAATTCTACGCTAACGGTAGAAAACTTAACACGGTAACGGGTACGGACGAAACCTACGGCGCGTACGTTGAGCTTGACGTATACGCATACATACTTGCAGAGACTATCACCTACGGTAATGGCGGAAGCTATCATATCTCGAGCTTTGTAAAAGGCTCGGCAGGTACTTCTCACGAAGCGCTTGTAAAGGCATTCGTTAAGTATACCGAAAGCGCAGCCGATTACAGAAGTGCTGTAATCGGAGGTAATAAGTAAGAGTGAATAGTGAATAGGTGGAGGTTAGAAAATGAAAAAATATGTTAACCCCGAAGTTGAGGTTGTGGAAGTTAACGTCAACGACATTATAACTACATCTCCCGGCACCGAAACTCCTTGGTACGAGGAAAGCGATGGAGTATGGGATTTAAGCATTAACTAAAATCACTACTTCCCCCGACCACTCCCGTGGCGTTGATTGTCGGGCGTAAAGCCCTTCGCCAACTTGCGTACGTGGACTCCGCTTCAAAAAACGCTTATTAACCGTTTTTTGTGCACTCATCTTGGTATGAGGAGAGCGACGGAATCTGGGAAATGGGCATAAATTAATAAGTGAATTTATGCGATTGATCGCAACCTTTTAACTCTCATATTAAAAAACGGTAGAAGCATTCTCAAAAAACGCTTCTACCGTTTTATCGTTATTGTGTTTTTGCTTTATTTCATATCTGCGATTTAATTCGTAGTTGGTATCGCGTATCGAGCATAATTTTGAGTTGCTGAAACTATATTTAAAAAATGTTGCTGAAACTATATTTAAAAAACGTTGCTGAAACTATATTTAAAAAACGTATTGATTTAAATTTGGATTTGTGGTAAAATATTGTGGTTGCGAGGAGATTTTTATGATTAAGAACGTTTTACTCGATTTAGATAACACAATACTGGATTTTCACCGCACCGAGAGTGAGGCTATAAACAAAACGCTTTTAAACTTTGGCGTTGAACCGACCGAGGAGGTTATTGCAACCTATAAGGCGTATAACAGAAAATGCTGGGAGGCTCTCGAAAGAGGAGAGATGAGCCGTGACGACGTGCTTTTCGGACGCTTCGAGCTTCTGTTTTCAAGCCTTGGAAAAGAGGTAGTGCCCGAGGACGTTCAGCATTTCTACGAAAGACGGCTTTCCGAGGGAGCGTACTATATAGACGGCGCTGAGGAGATGCTAAAAAAGCTTCGGGGAAAATATAAGCTCTATATAGCTTCGAACGGAACGGCGTTCGTTCAGGACAGAAGAATTGCCGCATCGGGTGTTGATAAGTATTTTGACGGTATTTTTATTTCGGAGCGCATTGGAGCGAATAAGCCGAGTCCTCTTTTCTTTGACGGCTGCTTTGAGCTTATGGAAAATAAGGAAAGAGATAAAACGGTAATCGTCGGAGACACGCTTTCGTCTGATATTCTCGGCGGCATTAACGCGGGAATTCATACTATTCACTACACTCTCGGAAAGGACGTTGCGTATTCCGACGTCAAGCCCGAGTATTCCGTGAAAAGCATAGAGGAAATACCCGAAATTATCGGAAAAATATAAGAAAATAAACATTACGGTACAAAAAAGGAACTAAAAAATGTATTACGGATACAAGATAAGCGATTATACCGCCAATATGGCAAGACAGGCGGAAGAGGATTTAAAGGACGTATTCCGCGGAATAGAAGAAAACGCGCTTCTTTGCTCGGCAAAGGTGCTTACGGCTTTTCAGGAATGCCGTGTATCAACTGCCGATTTTATAGAAATAACAGGCTACGGATATACCGACTCGGGCAGAGATAAGCTCGAGGAGATATACGCTAAGGTGTTCGGCGCCGAGGATGCGCTCGTTCGTCCTCAGCTTATGTCGGGAACTCACGCTCTTGCCGTAACTCTCGGCGGACTTTTGAAGCACGGAGAAACCCTGCTTTATATCTCGGGTGAGCCCTACGACACCTTGAAAAGCGTTATAGGCACTGCGGGAGACAGCAGAAATTCGCTTATAAAATGCGGCGTTAAATATGAAGAGATAGACCTTATCGGCAACGAGTTTGACCTTGAGGCAATAAGAGAAAGAGTGTCAAAGGGCGATATAAAGGTTGCGGCTATACAGAGAAGCCGCGGCTATTCGCAGAGAAAGAGCCTTACTATCGATAAAATTGCCGAGGCTATCAAGGTCGTCAAGGAGGCTTGTCCCGAAACTGTGGTTATGGTAGATAACTGCTACGGAGAATTTACCGAGGACAGAGAGCCCACCGACGTTGGAGCTGACGTGTTCGTCGGCTCTATGATGAAAAATCTCGGCGCGGGCTTTGCCGTAAGCGGCGGATACTGCGTCGGCACTAAGGAAGTTATACTCGATATTGCCGAAAGACTTACGGCGCCTTGCGTCGGAAAGGATCTCGGCGCAAACTTCAATCAGCTCGCTTCCTTCTATAAGGGCTTCTTTATGGCGCCCGCCGCGGTTGCTTCAACGCTTAAATCAATGGCGTTTGCCGCAAGACTTCTCGAGCTTGTAGGATTTTCCGACGTTGATCCCAAATACGACGAGAAGAGAACTGATATCGTTCAGACTATGAATCTTTATGCCGCCGATAAGCTTATAAAATTCTGCAAGGGAATTCAGATGGGCTCGCCCGTTGAGGCTTACTGCATACCCGAGCCCGGAGAAATGCCGGGATATCCTCATCCCGAGATAATGGCGGCGGGAACGTTTATCACAGGCGCGACCAACGAGCTTAGCTGCGACGGACCTCTTTGCGAGCCGTATACCGCCTATATGCAGGGCGGTCTTACTTACGAATACGGTAAGCTTGGCGTTATGCGCGCCGTTGATGAAATGCTTGATCTTTCGGTTGACTAAGCTTTATTTGCTATAGGTGAAAATATGAAAGAATGTTATATTGTCGGAGCGGGAGAATTCTTCGGAAGTATACACCCGTGTGAAGAAGATCTCGTTATCGCTGCCGACGGCGGAGTTCGTTATCTTCTTTCAAAGGGGATAATTCCCGACGTGATAGTGGGGGATTTTGATTCTCTGTCCGAAAATGAAGATGAAACTAACGTTTTTTTGACGGAAGCTATGGGGCGTGTTAAGAATTGCATTGAAAAAACTGCTTCAGAGAGCCTTTGTGAAATAAACGGAAAGCAGGTTGAGATTTTCCGCCATCCTATAATGAAGGATGAGACGGATATGTATCTTGCTTACGAAATCGGCAGAGAAAAGGGTTATACCGATTTTAAGCTCTACGGCGGTGTCGGCGGCAGAGAAGATCATACATTTGCTAACTATTGTTTACTTTTAAGGGCAAAAAACGACAAAAACAATCTTGTCCTCGTTGGAAATAACACAAAAACCTTTGTTATAAAAAACGAGAAAAAAGAGGTAACGGGAGAGTGCGGAGCGACGCTTTCGGTGTTTGCGTTTGGCACAGATGCAAAGGGCGTGAGCATCAAGGGCTTGAAGTATGAGGCGGATGACGTGACGCTTGACTCAGCATGTCCTCTCGGCGTCTCGAATTCCTTTTTATGGGAGGGCAAGGGAGAGATAAGCGTTTCCGACGGGGCGCTTCTCGTAATTGCTTACGATCGTTAAAACGGAGCGTAGGATAAAAAAGCGACGCTGCGTCAAAAAACTCCAAAGCTGTATCAAAAAAACTCAAAAGCTACGTCGAAAAAACTCAAAAGGGTATTGACAACGGCGCTTTTGAGTGCTAAAATTGATTTATGCCAAAACAGAATATATCAGGGGTGCTGATTGCTGAGATGCGCTTTTGCGCAAACCCTTTAACCTGATACGGATAATGCCGTCGTAGGAAGATAGTTAAATGAAAAAGAATTATTCTTTTCAGCTTGATTTTGCCGCACGGATATATCTGTGCGGCAAATTTTTGTATACGCCAGCCTTCCGATGCCGCGCCGTTTTCATTACGGCGGGATGCGCAGGCGTGAAAGGAAGAAAAATGAATAAAACAAGTATTTCAACCAAAAGGCTTGTTGAGAGCGCGGTTATGGTTGCTTTCGCAACCGTTCTTAGCATGCTTAAGCTTGTCGATATGCCGTACGGCGGATCGGTAACGGCAGCGTCAATGCTCCCGATAGCAATAATTTCTTACCGTCACGGAATAGGCACGGGACTTGGAGCAGGACTCGTGTATGCGGTCATTCAACAGCTGTTAGGACTTAACACGCTATCGTACGTAACCGGATGGCAATCGATTGTTGCCGTTATAGTTCTCGATTACGCGCTTGCGTTCGCTCTCGTTGGATTGGCGGGTATGTTCAAGGGTAAGCTCTCTTCGAAAATATCTCTTCCGTCCGAGGCGCAAAGCGTTGAGCTTGCGGTGGGAACGCTCGCCGTGTGCGTTTTCCGTTATATCTGCCATACCGTAGCGGGCGCAACCGTATGGGCGGGACTTTCCATTCCAAACGAAGCCGCTATCATATATTCGCTCGGTTACAATGCGACGTATATGATTCCCGAAGCTATCGTTACGACACTTGCGGCGGCGTGGATAGGCTCTATTCTCGACCTATCGAAAAACACTCCCGTAAGATTTACGGGTGAGGGCGTTAGCCGAGGCTCAAAAGACGGTACGTGTGAGATTTTGAAGCATATTTTCGCTTTGATATTCGTATTCGTTATTGCGTTCGATACGGTAATTATCGCTCCGTATCTTCAGAACGAAGAGAGCGGAGAGTTCGATTTTTCGGGACTTTCATCCGCGCCGTGGATAACGGTGGCGATAGTCAGCGCTGTCTGTGTTCTGGCAATGGCCGCGGTATACGTCGCTCGCAGAATACTTATTAAAAGGGCAGCGGAAGGTAAATAATTAAAAAAGAGGAGCGAAAACGGCATTTCGCTCCTTTAAATATTTTAAATTGTATTGTGTATATTCACCAATATTTTCTCCCACGTTTTGTGTACTGCTACAAATTTGCGATTATCGACTTGACGGAAAAAAATCCCTTTGCTATAATATATACGTAAAAATATGAGCTATGCTCAAAAATAAGGAGGAAATATGAAGAGAAATATTTTCAAAACCCTTGCTCTTGTGGTGCTTGTGTGCTTGATGTTTACGGTTGTTGCTTGTGATAAGCTTCCCTTTGACATTCCCGGCTTGACCGATAAGAATAAGGATGAAAACAAAGGTGACAATAGCGTAACGGGCGGTGGAAACAACGCGCATGAAAGCCTTGCGCTCATTGAAAACGGAAAGGCTAAATTCCAGGTAGTTTTCACGGACGTTTCCGCAGCCAGCGGCGCGGTAATTGCCGATGCGTTTGTCAGCCGTCTTAAGACTATGGGAGTTCTTCCCGCGGACGCTATGGCAATTCCTGACAGTGATGAGTCCAGTGTGCAGGATTGCGAGATCATAATCGGCGCGGAGGCGAAGAACAGAGGCGACGAATGCTCGATTTCCACGAAATATCTCGGAGAACAGGGCGAGCTTATCAAGATAGTAGGCAACAGAGTTATTATCGCTACAGGCTCTCACGAGCTTCTCAAGAACCGCTTTGATAGCTTCGTGAGAAACCAGATGGGTATCTCTAACAGCGCTACGAGCGTTGACGAAACCGTAAGCGTAGAGAGAGACTTTGTGTTTGAGAAGTTCACTCCCTATCTTATCAGCTCTATCAGCGTAAACGGCGTTGATATGAGAAATTATACCCTCGTTCTTGACGTTGACGACGTAAAGAAGACCGAGAAGGTTGATAACATTGAGGCATTCCGTACGAGCCTTTACGACGCTTCGGGTATTTGGCTTGATGTTGGAGAGATTGACAAGGTAGATACGTACGATAAGGCGATTATCATCAGAGGCGTTGAAGACGCCGGTGAGTTAGGATTCCGCGCCTACGTTGAGGAAAACGGAAACTTCATCGTCGAGTGCGCGTATGCTAACGCGTTCAACGGAGCCTTCGGCGACTTTGTCGCTAACGAGTTCACAAACCGCTCCGGTGACATTAAATTCAATTACGAAAGCAAATTTAACGAGGAAACTCAGCAAAAAGAAACCTTAAGCTTCTATGAGAAGAACGTAGGTATAGCATATTACGAGGACTTCGGCGCTACGGGCGACGGAAAGGGCTGTTGCTTTGAGGCTATCTATAACACTCACGTGTATGCTAACAGAGGCGGTCAGAAGGTAATGAGCCGCGGAGGAGCTGAAGCGACTTATTACATAAGCGCGGCTAACTTCACAAAGTCCATTCCCGTTAAGACCGACGTTGACCTTAACGGCTGTACTATCCGTGTTGATGATACCGGAATCGACGCTTTTACCTATTACAATCTTCATCTTTTCAACTTCCAGAGAGATAATGCCGTTGTTACGTTTGACGACGTTATTAAAAACATTGTAGTTCTTGATGAGAAGGGAAATCCCAAGCTTGACAAAAACGGAAACGTTCAGATGACCGTTGATAACGAGATCGACGATGAGAGATTCCAGAACATCAAGCTCATGAACAAGACTGAGGAAAACAAGGATGATCCCAACGTATACCAGGACTTCTCATGGCTTGCGGCTGAGGGACTTCTTGAGAGCGACTGTCTTATCAGGCTTTACAACAAGAATCACAGAGACTTCATCCGTCACGGCTCTAACCAGAACTCCGGTAACGTGAGAACCGATGTATTCGTTGTTTCCAAGGACGGTAAGATTTCAGAGGATACTCCGATAGTTTACGAGTTTGAGGATATTACGAAGATCGAGATCTTCCGTACGGACGATAAGCCTATCACCTTCGAGAACGGTAACTTCATAAATGTCTGCTGCCGTACTGTTGCGGATACGACTTACACGACACCCTCGGGCGTTCTTACGAAATACGCGTGCAAGTGGAGGGGCTATCAGAGAACTCTTGGTATCTTCCGTACCAACGTTACGATGAGAAATCTCAAGCACGAGATGGAGGCTGAGCCTACTGTCGGTTGGATTCCTACGGGAAGCGGATATATTAAGGATATCAAGCACACCAACTACGGTTCAAGACACGAAAGCTATCCTTACTACGGCTTCTTCTATATTTACAACACGTATAATTTCCATGCGTATGACAGTATTCTTACAGGTCATACCGTATACTACGAGGATAAGCCCGCTACCGCATCGACAGGCGGCAAGATTCCGGATCCCGTAGCTATGGGTACGTATGACCTTATAATAGAGTATAGCTCTAACGTATACCTTGATAACGTTGTTCAGGTCAACTCCTCTACTCCCGATACCGGTATCGGCGACGGAAGATACTGGGGTATTATGTCCTCGAACGGCTCGAGAAACATCTTCTTCGATAATTGCGTTATCAACCGTTTTGACGCGCACCGCGGATTCTGGAACGCAGAGCTTCGTAACACCACTATCGGTCACTCCTTCCAGCTCGTTGGAGGAGGATATCTGCTTGCGGAGAACGTAACGAAGGTTACAAAGGGTAACTATCTTACTATCAGAGGTGACTACGGCGCAACGTTCAACGGTGACATCATACTTAAGGATTGCACACACCTTGGCTTTGAGTCTTACAATACCGCCCGCGGTCAGAAGGATACGACCAAGGACAACGCTAACAGAAACGTACGTAACACATGCTGTATTATCGACCCCGGCTACTCGGGAGATAACTCGGGCTGGGTTGACGAGAATAACAATAGCGGCGCATATTGGCTCTGGAACTTCGGATATACCTGCTATATGCCGAGAAACATAATTATTGATAACTTCACCTACGGCTGTAATACCATGTACGTATTCGACGCGGGACTTCCCGACGTAATCTTCGAGAAGAGCTACGAAGAGGGTAAGCCCGTAACCCAGGACACTGTAAGATATCCTTATCAGATTACGGAATCCATAACCTTTAAGAATATGGAAAGCATTCTTCCTCTTACATCTGATGACTCGAACACCAGAATTAAGAATATAAAGACTATCTGGTTAAAGGATGACGAGGAATAATTGTCCGATAGGACGCTGATTACGACTCAGCATATCCGAGTATAATGATTACAAAGATTTGCGGTCAAAATTAAAAGGATTTCGACATTCGATTGTCGATACAAATCGCAGAGGTGTTGCGAAAAAAGCAACACCTCTGTTTTTATACCGTTTTTATGACGTGAACGAGCGATTTCACAAAGGATTATATAAAAGATTTTCTTTGGTTAATATAACCAACGGCTTTCTTTTTATCTTGTTTAATCTTACAATTTTTGGTTAAGACTATTGACTTTACGGGCGGATTATGTAACAATGATAAAAAAGAATAACTAATATTCTAATAGATTTTGGAGGAGAAGAATGAAGAAAAAAATATTTAAGACGCTAAGCTTAATACTGCTTTTAATGGTGCTTTTCACCGCAGTGTCCTGCGATAAGCTGCCGTTCAACCCGTTTTCATCGAATTCTGATAAAGACAAAGACAGCACAAACGCAGGCACGACCGATAATTCTGACGATCTCACTTTGATAGAAAACGGTAAGGCTAAGTTTCAGGTGGTTTTCACAGAGGCTTCTGCCGAGAGCGGAGCTTTGATAGCCGACATGTTTGTCAACCGTCTGAAAACGTTCGGAGCTCTTCCCAAGAACGCAATGGCTGTCAGCGATTCTGACGCGGAAAAGGTTGAGAATTGCGAGATAATAATCGGCGCTGAGGCACAGAACAGAGGCGATGAATGCTCAATTTCTACGAAATATCTCGGAGAAAACGGCGAGGCCGTCAAGATAGTAGGGAACAGAGTTATTATCGCTACCGGCTCTCACGTTTTATTGAAAAACCGTTTTGACAGCTTCGTAAGAAATCAACTCGGTATTTCGAGCAGCGCAACGAGTATTGACGATAAGATTCTTATTGAAAGGTCCTATAAATTTGAAAAATTAACTCAATATCTTCTTGAATCGATAAGCATTAACGGTGTTGATATGCGTGAATACACTCTTGTCGTTGACGTCAGAGGAATGGCGGCGCAGGAGTCGGTCGCGAATATCGACGGCTTCCGTTCCGCGCTTTACGATGCGTCGGGATACTGGCTTGAGCTGGGAAGCGTAGATAAAATTGACACGTACGACAAGACGTTTGTTATAAGAAGGACTGAGGATGCGGGTGAATCGGGCTTCCGCGCCTACGTTGAGGAAAACGGAAACGTTATCGTCGAATGCGCGTATGATAACGCCTTCAACGGCGCTTTCGGTGACTTTACCTCTAATACGTTTACAAACCATTCGGGATCAATAAGCTTGAATTATGATTACAGAATCAATCCCGAAACCAATGAAAAGGAAACCGTTAATTTCTATGAGAAAACGGTTAGCATAGCTTATTACGAGGATTTCGGAGCGGTCGGCGACGGAAAAACCTGCTCGTTTGAGGCTATATACAACACTCACGTATATGCGAACAGGGGCGGACAAAAGGTAATGAGCCGCAACTCTGAATCTACTTATTATATCAGCCCTGAAAAATTCACAAAAAGCATCCCTGTAAAGACGGACGTTGATTTGAACGGCTCGACCATCATAGTTGATGACAGAGGAAGCGCGGCTTTCCAATACTACGTGTTGGGACTGTTCAGCTTCACAAGAGATAATCCTACGGTTACGTTCAACGATACTATAAAGAACGTTCCCGTTGTTGATGCAAAAGGTAATCCCGTATACAACGAAAAAACGGGCTTGCAGGAAATGACGGTTGACGGAACGGTTGACGACGAGAGATTTCACGGTATAAAGCTTATGAACAAAACCGATGAAAACGCTCTCGACCCGAACGTATATCAGGATTTCTCCTGGCTGGCTGAGGCGGGCGTGCTTAAGGGTAAGTCGTTCGTGAGAGTTTATAATAAGCTTCACCGCGACTTCATACGACACGGCTCAAACCAGAACTCAGGAAGCGAAAGAATGAGCGTATTCATTGTATATGAGGATGGAACTATCGATTCATCAACCCCTATTGTTTTTGATTTTGAGAATATCTCAAAAATAGAAATAAGCAGCGCGAACGATAAGCCTATAACCTTTGAAAACGGCAAATTTGTAAATATTTGTTGTCGTACGGTTTCAGAAACCACCTATACTACCCCCTCGGGCGTACTTACAAAATATGCTTGTAAATACAAAGGATATCACAGAGGATTGGATGTTTCACGCGCTAACGTTACCGTAAAAAATCTTATTCATTCGATGGAAGAGGAGCCTATGCTCGGTTATATTCCTGCCGGCAGCGGATACAAATCCGACGCCTTACATAAGAATTACGGCTCTCGACACGAAAGCTATCCGTATCATGCGTTCTTCTATTTGAACGGCGCGTATAATTTCCACGTATACGATACTCAGCTCACCGGACATACCACCTATTACGAGGATAAGCCCGCGACGGCTTCTACCGGAGGTAAGATACCAAATCCCGTTCCTATGGGCTCGTATGATTTTGTTATAAACAATAGCTCGCACGTGTATTTTGATAACGTGAAGCAGGTGAATTCGTCCTCTCCGAACAGCGGTATAGCAGACGGCAGATATTGGGGTATTATGTCCTCGAACGGCTCGAGAAATATGTTCTTTAACGACTGCGTTATAAACCGCTTTGACGCTCACGCGGGATTCTGGAACGCGGAGCTTTACAATACTGTTATAGGACATTCGTTCCACGTAGTAGGAGGCGGATATCTCATTGCGGAAAACGTAACCAAGGTAACCAAAAATGCGTTTATTGCATTCAGAGGCGACTACGGCGCGACCTTTAACGGAGATATAACTCTCAAAAACTGTCATCATCAGGGCTTTGAGACTTACGATACGGCAAGAGGCGGAAAAAATACAACGCTTAACGACCAGTACAGACGAGTTCGCAGCAGATGCGTCATATTCGAATCGGGATATTCCGCCGATAACGCAGGTTGGGTTGACGAGGAAAACTACTCCGGCGCATATTGGATGTGGAATTTCGGCTATACCTGCTATATGCCGAGAAATATAGTTATTGATAACTTCACTTACGGCTCAGATGAGATTGCCGTGTTCTCATATCTTCCCGATGAAGTTTTTGAGAAATCGTACGAAGAGGGCAAGCCCGTGACTCCTACAACCGTACGCTATCCATACCAGATAACCGAGTCCATAACGTTTAAAAATACCGAGACACTTCCTCCGCTTGCGTTTGATGAAAACGCTACCAGACTCTTAAATATCCCAACCACGTGTATAAAAAACGATGAGGAAGAAAAAAGCGTACAGTCGGGCGAAGGTGAAGGGAAGCAACAATAAAAGAGCGAACGCCTTTGAATAAAAAAACAAATCCGAGCGGAGATGCCGTTAAAGGTATCTTTACTCGGATTTTGTGATTTTTATTCTGAATTAGAATGAGAAACGCTTTGCTTTGGCTTTGGAAACAATTTATGAGAGTATAATTCGGAAATGCTTTAGGGGAGCGTAATCTAAGGTCGTAAAAAAAATCCCACGTTGACCAAACGTGGGATCTAATTAATGCGAATTAAAAATTAACCGCCGATTGTAACACCTACATCAACGAAGGGGGTATCGGTTCCGTCATCCTCCGCACCGCTTGTACGGATAATATCAAGATCGTCAATTTTTACAAGTTCGCATATCGGGGCTTCATATTTCATAGAAAACCTCCTTTAGCAATTGATATTGACTATTCGACTGCATAATAATTATACCATACAAAAATACAAAAAGCAAGTGGCAAAGTTAAAAAAGTGTAAAATATGGAAAAAACGCTCAAAAAAACGAATGCTTCGATATAAAAAAGCCTTATAAAGTAAGCCGTGGCGGTATGTTAATTTTCATTGTTATTTGGATCAAAATGCGGGAAACAAAGCAAAAAGTAATCGCACTCGTCGCAACAACATTCAAATCCTTGCTTTCCGTTACCAAGGCAAGCGCCGGGCTCTGTGGGCGTAAGCTCTATGCCGGTAATATCTATTGTTTTTTGTGGAAACTCTTTGCTCATATATCCCCCTATCAGCCCAATTAAAAAGGCGCACTCCCGAAGGAATGCACCGAAAAAATGCTTCCCTCGAATGTTGCTACACAAACTCCCTCCGATACGGTATGAGAAAAGAGAGAAAACACTTTTTACCAAAGTATTTTCCCATATCGGAGAAAAGATATGCAGTTTGTGTAGCGTGAACATTATATCACGCTTTTGAATATTTGTCAACAATCCTTGAAAAAATGAAAAATACGGAAACGATAAAATATTATTCTATGCTATCTCTGATCAAATCGGTTGTTTCCAATAAAAAAGGCTGTCTTATCGGACAGCCCCGTTTTATTCTGTAACAAATATTAATCTTCCTCGGGATTATTAAAATAATCCTTATCAAAAAATTGGGATAAAGTCATTCCCGCGCCTTCACAAAAACGCTTTATAGTAATAACCTTTGAGCATTTGGTTCTGCCTTTGAGCAGGTCGTAAATCGCTGAGGGTGACATTCCGCCATTCAAAGCAATATCACATATGTTGCTATTTCGTTCCTCGCAAATTTCTTCTATACGCTTGACAATAGCATCATTTAATTTCATAACTATATCCTACCTGTAATTTTTGTGGAGTTCCACAATTATTATAGGAAAATATAAAATTATTATCTCGTGGAACTCCACGATATTGACAAAGTTTTTGTTTGATAGTATAATATATTTATCACATCGTGGTATTCCACGAAAGAAGAGGTGTAATATGACGATTGCTTTTGCGGGACACTCGTTAATTACTTCAAACAAAAAGGTAAAAGAAATGGTGAAAGAGCAAATACGAAATCATATTATTGATGATGAGCTTGTTACTTGCTATCTGGGCGGATACGGTGACTTTGACACAATTTGTGCTTATGCGTGCAAAGAATTGAAGCAGGAATATAAGGACATTGAAGCTATTTACGTTACACCTTACATCAGTCTTTCGGAGCAAGAAAAAATCAAAGAAATGAACCGTTGCGGCTTGTGTGATATGTCAATATATCCTCCCATCGAGAACGTGCCGCTAAGATTTGCGATATTAAAGAGAAACGAATGGATGATGAAAAACGCAGACTTGATAATAGCATATGTAAAACGAAACTACGGCGGCGCATATAAATCACTGCAAGTGGCAAAGCGAAAAAAGAAGAAAATAATAAACATTTATGACCTTATTTGATATAGAGTCGTTTGTAAATCGAATTGATGATTGATATCTCTAATCAAGACTGTTGCCAATAAAAAAGGCGAAGATCTTTTTTAATCTTCGCCTTTTTACGTAGGTGCTTGTAGTGCACGTTTAAGCTTTTATTATTACGAATTTACCGTTTCCTCAAGAAGCGTATCGTTTTTCTTTTTCCTGCCGCGGCTGTTCTTGCGCGAAGCCTTGCGGCGAATGTTGCTTTTTTCAAGCCCCGTACGGTATGCCTCGAGCTTATCGTCGGTCGCCTTGTCTATCGTTCTTTTAGCTCTCCACGTATCGTTAAAGTTTCTGTGGAGCTTGAGGGTGAGAATCATTTTTCCGTCCTTTTCACAGTCGAAAACAAAGGTGTATTTCTGTCCCTTTGAGTGAAGAGGCTTACCCTCTTGATGAAGCTTCGTCTTGCAAATGGGGCAGATTGGCGAGCTGACGATTTCGTCATCAAGCATTTCGGGAATCGTAACGTATCCGTCGTCTCCCGCATCCGCATCACCAATAACGCTCTCTTCAAGGTGGTTTGAGCGCGCGGAATCGTACGACTCTATACCGCTCTTAACGTCAAGCTTCGCCGCAACGAGCGCTGTAAAATAAGCGTCGTTGAGAGCGTCGTGCGCAGGGAGCCTTTGAGGTATCTCAAAGTATTCCATGGCGTATTCAAGGGACCTTTGCTTTCCCGCACCGTCGGTCTGTCTGTTGAAAATTACCTGAAGATCGTAAACCTTCTCCGTCCACTTTGAATCAATTCCGTTAACGTGGAAGTTTTCCTTAAGCATCGGAATATCGTCAGGACCCCAGGTGAGAAATACGAAATCGTTTCCGCACCATTTCTTGAAGCTTACCGCAGCCTCTGTTAACGGCGTTCCAATGTCTATCATATCCTGAGTTATACCCGTGAGCTCACTGACGTGTCTGTGCAGCTTTTTGAAATATTTAGGCTTTACTATAACCTGGTAAGAGCCGCAGGGCTGCATATTTTCGTTGAGCTTAACAGCTCCTATCTGAATAACCTCTCCGCGAAGCCTTGAGCATAATTGACGCTGAACGGCAAGAGCCTTTTGCGCGTACGCCTGGTTCCACTCGAGGTCAAGTGTGATGTAGTACATTTAAAATCCTTTATAAATAGATTTTGTCCGTCCGTTGTCTACGGACGCATTTTTTTGATAATACCCAACTATTATACACCTATCGCATATAAAAGTCAAGCGAGAATATAACATTTTGCATTTGTTTAAGCTTATAAAAAGTATTTTTTTGGTAAAAATTCGACTTGACATTAAGGGCGGTATAATGTATACTAATACCATAAAATAATTAAAAGCTTTTAAGGAAATATTTTGAAAGGTGGAACCAATATGGAAAAGATCAACGTTCCGGAAATTTTCGGCTCTCTCGTTTTTAACGAAGAGGTTATGAGAGAGCGCCTGCCTGGTGACGTGTACAGATCGTTACTCAGCACGATAGAGGCGGGCAAAGAAATCGATCCCGGTATTGCCGATACCGTCGCTTCGGCTATGAAGGATTGGGCTATAGAGCATGGCGCAACGCATTTTACGCATTGGTTCCAGCCTCTTACCGGCGTTACCGCCGAAAAGCACGACGCGTTTCTGACCCCGGGTGAGCACGGCAAGGCGATAATGGAATTTTCGGGCAAGGTTCTTATAAAGGGCGAGCCCGACGCTTCATCTTTCCCCACGGGCGGACTCAGAGCAACCTTTGAGGCTCGCGGATATACCGCGTGGGACCCTGCGTCTTACGCCTTCGTAAAGGACGGCTCTCTTTATATACCTACCGCCTTTTGCTCTTACACGGGTGAGGCTCTTGATACGAAAACACCTCTCTTGCGCTCTATGGACGCGATAAGCACTCAGGGACTCAGAATAGTAAGACTCTTCGGCGATAACGAGGCAAGACGAGTTACCGCCACCGTTGGAGCGGAGCAGGAATATTTCCTTGTGAAAGAAGAGGACTTCAAGGCAAGAAGAGATCTTTTCTACTGCGGAAGAACGCTTTTCGGAGCGCCCGCGGTTAAGGGACAGGACCTTGAGGATCATTATTTCGGAACTCTTCCTACGAGGGTCAGCGAATATATGCACGCTCTTGACGTTGAGCTTTGGAAGCTCGGTATTTCCGCAAAGACGAAGCACAACGAGACTGCTCCCGCGCAGCACGAGCTTGCCCCTGTTTATCATACTACGAATATTGCTACCGACCATAACCTGCTTACAATGGAATGCATGAAGCGCTTAGCTCCTAAATACGGCATGGCGTGTCTTTTGGCGGAGAAGCCCTTTGCGGGAATAAACGGCTCGGGTAAGCACAACAACTGGTCTTTGGGAACTGACACGGGTAAGAACCTTTTGAAGCCCGGAAAAACACCGAAGGACAACAAATCGTTTCTCCTTATGCTTGCGGCTGTTATAAAGGCCGTTGACGATTATCAGGATCTTTTGAGAATTTCGGCAGCTACGGCGGGTAATGATTGCCGTCTCGGCGGAAACGAAGCGCCCCCCGCTATTATATCAATGTTCCTCGGTGACGAGCTTGACACTCTCGTTAATTCGATAGTTGAGGGAACCGAGTTCCATAATCCTAACAGCAATTATATGTCGTTTGGAAGTAAGACCGTTCCCGCCATCAAGCGTGACAATACAGACAGAAACAGAACCTCGCCCTTTGCCTTCACCGGAAATAAGTTCGAGTTCCGTATGGTCGGATCGTCGCAAAACATCGCTCTTGCCAATACCGTGTTAAATACCGCAGTCGCAAAATCCTTCTCGGACTTTGCCGACGTGCTTGAAAAATCCACCGATTTTGAAAAGGATTTGGACAAGCTCATAAAAGAAACCTTTACACGCCACAGAAGAATACTCTTCTCGGGTAACTCCTATTCGGAGGAGTGGGAAAAGGAGGCTAAGGAAAGAGGACTTTCCAATTTCAAAACCTCTCCCGAGGCTTACGAGCACTTCGACGATGAGAAGAACGTAGAGCTCTTTGAAAAGTTCGGAGTTATGAGCCGTGTTGAGATTCGCTCACGCAGAGAGATTTATTTCGCAAATTACAGAAAGATAAAGAATATCGAAGCAAAGACTATGCTTGAGATGGCTATGAGAGACTATATCCCGGCGGTTAACAAATACGTCGGAGATCTTTCGGCGTCTATGAACAGTCTTGTTAAGCTTATGCCGAGCGTTAATATAGATAACGAGCGCGCTCATATCGAAAGACTTTCAAAGCTTCTTTCAAATGCGTATTCGGCGCAAAGAAAGCTTTCTGCGCTCGAGGCTCGCGCGGCGGCGATAGAATCTACGGAGGAGGCTGCCTTCTTCTACTGCCGTGACGTTAGCTGGGCAATGGAGGAGCTTCGCTCTTATATTGACGGTCTTGAGGAAATTACAGCTCGTGAATATTGGCCTGTTCCTACGTATGGAGATATGACATACGGCGAGATTTTGTAAACAATTGATTTCAAAAATGAGTATTAAATAATAAAAACCTGCTATATCAATGGAAAAATCCAAAGATTTTAGCAGGTTTTTATTATGCATTTTGAAGTAAATGAAACAAACGTTTTTGTCGATACTCGCCGTATGTAATTAAAACCGAGATCAAATCAGCATAAATATAAGCTCAAAAACAAATACCGATAGGGCGCTTCCCGCGGCGACTATAAGCAGACTTTTCCCGAAATAAGCGAGAGCGACTGCCGTAACGAGCGCCGCAATGCTTGTCGCAAGGTGGGGCGTCGCGAAGAAAATCGCCGGGATAGTCATTACAGTCAGAACCGAGTAGGGTACGTAGTAAAGCACCGAGCGTATAAAGGTGTTGGTGATTTTCTTTTTCAAGAATAGCATTGGGAGCAGTCTTAAAAGATACGTCACTCCAGCCATAACGCCGACGTATAAGAGAAAGGCAGGAAAGCTTAAGCTCATAGCTCTATTACCTCCTCTCGCTTGTCCTCCGAGTCCTCGTTCGTTATCGGGAAGATGATAGCTAACGCTATGCTGACAACGAGAGCGGAGATTATTATGACGAATCCGTCGGGAACAGAGTTTAAGTACGGTACGAATTTGAAAAGACACGAAAGAGCTATACTTAAAAGAACGCAGATGAGAATCGGGCGTTCTTTTTTTGCCACGGGTACGACGATAGCTATAAACATGGCGTAGAGTCCCACGCCGAGAGCCGTCGTGACGATTTTAGGAAGAATATCTCCCGCAAGAGCGCCGAGAAACGTTCCGAGAACCCAGCCGAGAAAGGGGAAAAGCAAAAGAGAAAGCAGATATTTTTTGCCAAGGGTTTGCTTTTTTCCTATCGACACAGCAAACATTTCATCGGTAAGAGTAAATGCTAAGTAAAGCTTATCGCAAGCTTTGATTTTTTTATCGAATTTTTGGGAAAGGGAAATGGACATAAGCGAATATCTGAGATTGATAAGAAGCTCTGTCAAGGCAAGCTCAAAAAGTCCTCCGCCCGCAATTATCGGCAGAGCCGCAAGCTGTCCAGCAGACGTAAGATTGAACATTGAGATAATGACCGCCTCGGGAATTGAAAATCCCATTGACGATGCCATAATGCCGAAGGTAAATGATACCGCAAGATATCCGAGACCTATCGGCAGACCGTCTCTGAAGCCCATTCTGTGATTGTTAAGTGTTTCGGTGTTCATGTTTTCTCCGATGTGTCTGAAATGAAACGTGTGTAAGGCACGCTTGAAGCTATTCTCCGATAGTAAGGCTTCGCTGACTTGCGAGGTAAAGCTTACTGTATTCACCGCCCTGAGCAACAAGCTCTGAGTGAGTGCCCTCTTCGATTATGCCTTCATTGTCTATAACAACGATCTTGTCCGCGTTTTTAACGGTTGAAAGTCTGTGCGCTACGACAAGCACAGTGCGTCCCTCGGAAAGCTCCTCGAGGGATTTTTGTATCTGCATTTCGGTCACGTTATCGAGAGCGCTGGTTGCCTCGTCGAGAATGAGGATTTTAGGATCCTTAAGGAAAACTCTCGCTATTGCTACACGCTGACGCTGTCCGCCCGAAAGCTTGATTCCTCTTTCGCCAACCTCGGTCGAATAGCCGCTCTCGAGCGTCATAACGTAATCGTGTATGTTCGCGCGCTTTGCCGCCGCGATTATTTCCTCGTCGGTTGCGTCGGGATTTCCGTACGCAATGTTTTCTCTTATTGTTCCGTCAAAGAGGAATACGTTTTGCGAAACGACGCCGATAGACGAGCGAAGAGATTTCATTGTGAAGTCTCGGATATCCGCGCCGTCTACCGTTATTTTACCCTCGTCTACGTCGTAAAGACGGGGAATAAGATTGCAAAGGGTGGTTTTTCCGCCGCCCGAGGGACCGACGAGAGCAACCGTTTTGCCGCTTGGTATCGAAAGGTTAAGGTTTGAGATAACGAGCTTTTCCTTAGCGGAGGCGTAAGAGAACGAAACGTTTGAAAATTCGATATCACCGCGAACGCTTGTGAGCGTTTCCGTGCCGTTGTCGTTTTCTTCCTCAAGGTCCATTATTTCGGAGAATCTTGCGAAGCCCGTCATACCCTCCTGGAACTGCTCGAAAAGATAGGTTATCTTCTGAATAGGCGTGAGGAACATTCCGATATAGAGAATAAATGCCGCAAATTCACCCGCATCTATTCTGCCGTTAAAGAAGAACAGTCCGCCAACGAGAACTATAACAAAATAGAGAAAATCGGAGATGAACGCCATTACGGTCTCATACGACGCCATATAGTGCATAGCCTTACCGCGTAAGCGCGCGAGCAGGCCGTTTGCTTCGGCGAATTTTTCAATCTCGTAGTGCTCCCTTGCGTAGCACTTCGTCTCTCTTATACCCGAGAGCGAGTTTTCAAGAGTTGAGTTGATAACCGCGGTTTGACGGCGGTAGCTTTTCATTGCGGTCTTCATACCGCGCCTTGAAATGACCGTCGCTGTAATAAGGAAGGGAACTATTGCGATAACGATAAGAGTAAGATAGAGGTCTATCGTTATAAGAATCGAAAACGTACCCGCAAACATAAGCACCGCAAGAATGAGATTCTCGGGGCCGTGGTGCGCAAGCTCGGAAACCTCGAAAAGATCGTTGACCAAGCGAGTGAGAAGATCGCCCGTTTTGTTTTCGTCGTAAAACGAGGTCGAAAGCGATTGATACTTTTTGAAAAGGTCGCCTCTCATATCACGCTGGAGCTTTATGCCCATTAAGTGACCGTGATAGCTTACCACGTAGGTGCAAGCCGCCTTTATGACGTAAATACCGAAAAGAACGCCCGCAAAAATCAGCATCATTTTCGGTGTTTCGTCAAACACGAATTTGTTTATGATGTTTTTTACAACCGAGGGGTATACCAGGTTGCATGCGGCTATAATGACTGCCGCCGCCATATCTATCGCAAAAAGCAAACGGTACGGCTTATAATAGCTTATAAATCTTTTTAGCATATGCTTTTCCTTCTTCAATTTTTCAAAAAACTGTCGATTTCTGTTGCGGTGATTATAGTAGCAAAAGGCCGCCATAGGTTTTTTGCACGGCTGAATTATCAGCCGCGGAAATTTTTTTGCGTTTTCGACATATTATGATCATTATCTGTCATACAGCTCCGTTTATATATCCGTATCTGTACAGGAGCTTCATTTTATCCTGATAGGTTGCGTCAGCGCCAAGCTTTTCCGAAAGAAGCGCTTCCTTGTTTTTTTTAAAGTCTATCTTGCCTCGCTCCTCTAAGGCTCGAATGGTTTTATTTATGAGGGCGGGGGAATATTGACGTGAAATAAGCTTTGCTCTTATTTTGTGAGGGCCTAAAAGCTCGGAGGTGTGCTTCAAAACGAGTCTTTCGACCTGTCTTGCCTCGTCTATGTAGCCGTGCATTACGCATTCCGTTATTGCGTATTCCGCGGCATTTTTTGAAAATCCAGAGCGCAGAAGCTTCAAAAAGAGCGCCTTTTTGTTGTTATCGCCATAGGAAAGAACGTTCAGCGATTTTAGGAGCGCGCGTCTTTTTTCGTCCTCGTTTATCAAGGTGGAAAGAGCGTCTCCGTCTATTTCCTCGCCCGAAAGGGGACAGCCGATTTCTCGGTATGTCCCCTCGGTTATTGTATATTTTTGCTTTTTTTCACCGTTCAGAGCCGTGATTATTACGAGGGGTGTTTTTCCCTCCTTCGCTCCGACAGAAAGAATTTTACAAGTCACTTTATACCTCGTCGCCGAAATCCTCAAGCTCGAAATCGTCCTCGTCCTCACCCTCAAGCGAGCCGTCCTCGTCAAGAAGCGCGGACTTTGCCTTTTCACGAACGAGAGCCTCGAGCTTATCCATAAGCTCGGAATTGCTCTCTATAAGCTTTCTTACGTTCTCCTTACCCTGACCGAGTCTGTCACCGTCAAAGTAGAACCAAGCGCCGCTCTTCTCGATAATATCGAGCTGGATAGCCATATCTATTATCTCGGAGGACTTTGAAATTCCCGAGCCGTAAAGAATATCAAACTCGGCTACCTTGAAGGGAGGAGCGACCTTGTTTTTAACGACCTTGCACTTAGTGTGCGAGCCGATAACCTCGGAGCCGTTTTTAAGAGACTCTGAGCGGCGAACGTCAATACGTACCGATGCGTAGAATTTGAGCGCGCGGCCGCCGGGGGTAACCTCGGGGTTGCCGTACATAACGCCAACCTTCTCACGAAGCTGGTTGGTAAAGATAACTATGGTGTTCGATTTTGCGATAGTACCCATAAGCTTTCTCATAGCCTGAGACATAAGACGAGCCTGAACACCAACGTGAGACGCGCCCATATCGCCCTCTATTTCCTGACGGGGAACGAGCGCGGCAACCGAGTCTATAACTATGATGTCAATAGCGCCCGAGTTTGCAAGCGTTTCGGCTATACCGAGAGCCTGCTCTCCGCAGTCGGGCTGAGAGACGAGAAGCTCGTTGATGTCAACGCCAAGCTTCTTTGCGTATACGGGATCAAGCGCATGCTCCGCATCGATGAATGCAGCCGTTCCGCCCTGCTTCTGCACCTCTGCGATAACGTGAAGAGCGATAGTCGTTTTACCTGATGATTCAGGGCCAAAGATCTCGGTTATTCTTCCTCTCGGAATTCCTCCGACGCCAAGAGCAAAGTCGAGCGCGAGAGAGCCTGTTGAAACCGCCGAAACGTTAAGAGAAGAATTCTCGCCAAGGCGCATAATAGAGCCTCTTCCGCATTCTCTCTCAATTCTCGCCATAACGGTTTCGAGAGCCGCCTTCTTGTCATTTGCCGGAGCCTTATCCGCAGCTGCCTTTTTAGTTGCCATAGTAGTGTTCCTTTCGTTGATATAGGAGCGTTCGCTCCGCATTTTCCTGTCATTTTGCCGTGATCTGTTTTCTCGTTTTTCACGGCAAAGCTATGCTTTACGTCTACATTATACAAGATGCCCTGTCCAATAAATCGGACATCTCTTTCGGTGGTTTATTTTGGTCTATTTATGCCGTTTGCTCCCACTCGACGTAGGTTCTCGGTGGTTTATTTTGGTCTATTTATGCCGTTTGCTCCCACTCGACGTAGGTTCTCGGTGGTTTATTTTGGTCTATTTTCCCGTTTGCTCCCACTCGACGTAGGTAACTACGCCTTCGGGTCGCAAGCGAAAAAATATCCTCAAAATAACCTCACCGACGATATCTGCACATTTAGTGTTTGTTTAAATTATCGGTTTGCAAATGACTATTACTAAATTGAATTATTGAGAAGATAATTTTGTTAACGTTAAAGAAAAATTACCGGAATCATTCAAAGGATCGTTTGGACAAAGTACCATTAGATAAGGAATATTTGGAGATACGGTGAATGTGACGGAGGTTTTGTATATTTCTTCGCCATCAACAACATCAATCCACTGTAAATAGCTTTGTAGTACCATATCTGATGTTGTCGTTGGATCGATGATATATATATCCACAAGAAAGGCTGCTTGTATAGTAATTTCTATGGTTTGAGTATACGGTAATTTGTATCGTATCATAATAGACTTGTTATCGATAAGTGCTCCCGATAGCGTGTTTAGAGCTTCTCCGCCCATAGATATTTCTTCGTAAGAAGAATAATAAAAAGACGATACTATAAGCATTTTTAAATTACCTGTTTCATACCCTAAATAGAATTCTACTTCTAAGGTATAGGAAGTATTTGCTTCAAAATCATATGATAAAAAACAATTATACTCATAGCCTTCGTCTTCCGTGATTGCTAATAAATTTCCGTTTTCATCTTTAAGGTACATCAGTGTATCCTTAGTGCCAAAGGTTTGTATTACCCTTGTTCCCTGCGATGCAAAGGTAATGTTAATCTTAGCAAGTTGCCCTTGTGAGAGGTATATGTCAAGTTCTTTATATGGCTCGTCATCTCCAATGTTAATATTAGTTGTAATTATATCATTGGAGGACGGTATAGGTTTTGTGAAAACTTCTGAACGTTTAGAAATATAAGGGCCCGTTGCTGGCGAGCTTGTCAGTTTAAGCGAACATATAGCGACGGAATAAGAAGTCCCTACCATATCTAAAATTTCCTCCCAATAGCGATCGGGCACTTGATAGTAATCGTATTCTTGTCCAAATTCATATTCAGCGGGTATTCTTAAAACCTCATTACCGACCGTATTGTAAAAAATTAGAATGAATGAATCGTTAGGAAAAACGTTACTTCCGCCTCTTGCATACCACATAAATTCAGGTGGAGTATCAACAGACACAACACCGGCATTGACCAAGTATGGCTCCGATGATGCCATATGATAAAACGATAAATTTGCACCAATATCATCTATGTATTCCGGATATTCATCATAGAAATAATCTATAAAATCAGAGAATGTTTTGCTTTGATTGCCGGTAGTTACCGCCCACCAATTCTCGTGACCTAACGTAATAGTATCATTGGTATCATTATTGCTATCAAACAAATCCCATAAAACAGACATAATAGACTGTTCACAAGCTTCACCCTTTGCGACATTATCGTATTCTAAGCTGTGGTTAGCACCATTGTAGGCTTTATAGTTTGTGTCACAAACAGTATAAATGTTTGTCAAACAATCAGCATAGTAATGCTGTGCCATAATTCCAAACACCGTTGGCCAGGATTCATTCCACGCTAATTTTATTCCGATATCTTTGCCGTAACGAATCGCATTATCGGTGTTTGAATAATGCTCAAATCCATATCCATCATTAATTATACCCAATTCATATTGAACGTGATGGCCGTATTCGTGCATAATTATATCCCAAGATGCGTATGCGTTTGGATAGCCTGTCAAAGAAGCATTTTTTCCTGTTATTGATATACGGTTGTATGAGTTTTCATAAAAGCATTCATGCACATATTCTGGATTATCGTAAGGATAACGTACCGTAACGTTTGACGGGGTTCTTCCCATCATTTGTTTAGCGTAATCACGAGCCGTAATTATTGCTTGCGAAATTTGAAAAGCTCTTCCCAAATCAGTATCACAGGGGGCTACGTAACCAACGTAAATCATATCTCCATCCGGAAAATTTTCTACTACCTCGGACTCGCAATAATACAGATTATCGCTTGTTCCCATGGTAACCATAGCATTTGAATCACCCGGATACACACGAATAAAGATATCATATCCACCGTTTTCCAACTCGATCCAATTATCAGGGTTTTTAAAGTCATAATTGAAAAAACCTGAATTATCGGTATAAGTAATTCCTAAAAGATCAGAACCAATAGGTTCTTTATCATAAATTTCAATCATGATATTTCGTAGCGGGTGTTTTAGTCCAAAATCATCTTCCCATAATAACAATCCAAAAATGGAACATTCTTCCGATGTTGCAGAAAATGTTGAATTTGCTCCAATGTCTGAAGAAGAAATTTCCGACATGTTATTAGATGAAATTTTATTTATAATCATACCTTCTCTGCTTATTTCGGCCCAAATTTTTTCATATTCTTCTTGTGTCATTAAGCCTGAATTTATTGCGTATGTAAAATACTCCTGACGGGCAGCGTCTACGGAGAATGGGCTGATAAATACACCGCACTCGTTTTTTATCGCATAGAGGGATGATGTTAATACTTCTCCGGAAGATAATGTTATGTCGATTAGCATGTTATAATCCTGAGAATTTGAAATGCAGATAAGCTCAAAGGTTATAAGCTTTAAATCATCGGGAGAGATGACTGTAGATATTACCTCAAAACCATCAATTGTATAATCAACGTCGGTTATATAACTGTCTGAATTTGCGTAATAACTTACCGTTATACTTTCATTGTTGGAAAAATGAATTTTACTTGGATAAAATGAGATGTAATCTCCGTCTCCGCATGCAGAATTGTTTTTATTAGTTAGGTTGTCTCTTAAAGTAGAATAATAGCTGCTTTCTTTCGCGACGACTCTTGTGTTGAAAACAGGAAATACACATAAAATCAACAAAATTGCCAATGTAATACAAATAAGGTTACTAAAATTTCTTTTATTTTTCATCATTTTCCTCCAAAAACGCTTTTATAAATATAATAGTTGTCTGTTAAAATAACTCTGTCTTCCGAAAGTGAAAGCGCATAATAGATAACTTTACCTACTATAGACCTATATTCCTTGGCATAGTCTTTTATATTGGTGCTATGAATTTCAAAATATATAGCCCCTTTGTCCTCTGTAAACATTTCCTTTGGAATTGTGAGTGTTTCGAAGTGGTTATATTTAATTTCGGATATCTTCCAGTTTTCTTCATAAACAAAGTCACAGCGATATTTTTCGGAAATGAAATTTTCTTCTACGTGTCTGATAAGCACTTTATTTCTTTCGTCTTTTGCAAAGTATAAATCAAATGATGGATAATCGAAGGTACTCTCTCTGGCATCTTCTTCGCTTTCCAAAAAATACACTCCGTAATAAAAATCAAGTGTTACGTCATTGATATCGAACTCCGTTTTATCGCTCTTGTATGCGCAGAGAAAAGGTGATGATGCGCCTCCGCCCGAAGCGCCAAAACCGCTTTCAAGTCCCTTTTCGTGATTGGCGCTCGTATCATCGGATTTATCTTTTATTGCGCTTTTTATAAAATCACACCCTGTGACAGAAGCAAAAGCGGTTAAGATAATAAGAATGAAGCAAACGCTCTTTAAGGTTATATTTTTCATAGATTATCTCCTTTTGATTTTTTCTTGGAATATATAAAAGCGCGCAAAAGACGATCGACACACTTTGCCCGAAAATCTTTTACGCGCTATATTTTTTGCATATGCTGACGTTTGTTTTTGGATTCTCTGCAAAATATAGCAAATATTCTGTCAGGCATAAAACACATATTTCGTTTTATACGGTTCATCCGTGTTATAGTGTAGAAGCAAACGAAAGTCAATGGATGAAAGAGAAATACAAGGAGCTTGTAAATCGGCTTTATCGCTTAGAAGAGCTTTGTTGCTCCAACGGGGCGAATCTTGAGATTCATAGCCGCGCCCTCGCCGAATACCGAGTTCATAAGAGCTATGAAGCCGGGGACGAGCTCGTTCTTGATAAATACCTGTATAGTTCCCGCAAAGCCGCCGCCGTGAACACGCCATGCGCAGTTCTTACCCGTGAGGTAGCCCTCTGCGAGAGCGAGAGCGAGAGAAAGTCCCTGCTCCTTAACGTTAACGGTGGTGAACACGTTCTGCAAATATTTGAATGAGGAAGAGCCCGAGTCGAGTATTCCCTTGAGGAATGCGTCAACGTCGGAATTCTTGAGAGCCTCTCTTATTTCACCAACTCTGTTGTTTTCTCTTACAAAGTGGATAGCACGGAGAATAGCTCTGTCTCCGAGGGTTTCACGAAGGTCGGGAATCTTCTTGATTATGTCGCATTCGGTGAGTCCGCGAAGTCCTTCCTGTCCGAGCTCCTTGGCAACAGCCTTCATCTCGTAGGGAACGGAGGCGTAATCGTCGTTAAGGTCGGCGTGGTTGCCGCCCGTGTTAACTATGCAAAGCGAATAACCCGCATCTGTAAGAGAGAATGCGATAGGATCAACGATGGGGTTCTTGGGATCCTCAAAGTCGATGAAAACGAAGCCGCCGACAGCGCACGCCATCTGGTCCATAAGACCGCAGGGCTTACCGAAGTAAACGTTCTCGGAGTACTGAGAAAGC
Organism: Oscillospiraceae bacterium; assembly: GCA_015063445.1. The sequence goes on along the minus strand of SVUD01000002.1, from coordinate 27,616 downwards.
TTTGCTATCTCAACGTTTGAAACAGCGCCGTCGTTGTAAAGATAGTTGAAGATGTTACCTATCATAACCTCGAAGGCTGCGGAAGAGGAAATACCGCTTCCCTTAAGAACCTCGGTGGTTGCGTAGGCATTGTATCCGCCTATCGAATAGGAGGAGTTAACGAAGCCCTTAGCAAGTCCCGCAATAAGCGCGGCGGAGGAGTAGTTTTCAAAATTATCGGGCTCGTCAATCTCGGAAAGATCAATGGAAATCTTGGGGTAACCCTCGGATTTGAAGTTGACCTTACCGTCGGTGTTTCTTGCCGCAACGGCGATTATATCTCTGTCGATAGCGCCTGCGAGAACGCAGCCTCTGTTATGGTCGGTGTGGTTTCCGGAGATCTCGCTTCTGCCCGGAACGGAGAAGATTCCAACCTCGTCGTCCTCATCGCCGTAAAGCTCTATATAAGAGTCAAGAGCCATAATAAATCTTTCAGCCTGAGCCTTTGTGTTTGCGTAAAGATTTGAGTACTTATCAAGACCGCCGTCCTGTATGAGTTTTTTGAGTTCTGATGCTTTCATAGTCGTTAAACCCTTCTATTTGTAATTTTTTATTTACATAATTAAGTTTTTTGTTCGGTGAAATCGAGCGTCAAACCGAGAGCGCATGGGAAAATATATTGATACATTCCGATAAAAGCTCGTCGAGAGAGCGCATTGAAGCGTCATCGTTGTCCACAAAAAGCGTATTAGCTCCGTCCGTGTGCCTGAACCACGTCAGCTGCCGCTTTGCGTAGTTTCTTGAAAACTGCTTTATTTCATCAATGGCAGCCTCAAGACTTTTCGTGCCTCGGACGACGTCCGTCAGCTCCTTATATCCGATAGCCTGAGAGGCTGTGGTATCCTCTTTAAGATAGCCGTTTTTTATAAGAGCCTCGGCCTCGGAGAGAAGTCCCTCCTTGATCATCTGATCAACTCTTACGTCAACTCTTTTATAAAGATTTTCTCTTTCGTGAAAATCGAGCGTTACGTGAATTAATTCAAGCTCGTCGCTCTTTCTTTTTGTCAGAGCGTCAAAATAGGTTTTCGTTTTCCCGGTGGCGTCAAATATCTCAAGCGCGCGTATAACACGTCTTGTATTATTATAATGTACGCTTTGCGCGGAAATGGGGTCTATTTGTCGAAGCCTTTCGTGAAGCTCGATTTTTTTGTTTTCGTCGGTTAAGGTCTCTTCTATTTTTCGTCTGTATTCGGGATCCGATTCGGGCGGCTCTTCGCAGTCGGGACGCATAAGAGTCGAAAGATAAAGCCCCGTACCGCCGACGAAAAGCGGTATTTTTCCTCTTTTAACTATATCCTTGGCGCATTCCATAGCCATGTCCTTATAAGCCTTTGCACTGAAGGATTCGTCGGGGGAGAGAAAGTCTATCATATGATGGGGAATTATTGCTCGTTCCTCTTCGGTAGCCTTTGCCGTTCCTATGTCCATATATTTGTATATCTGCATGGAATCGAGCGAGATTATTTCACAGCCCAATGCCTTTGCAACGCCAATTGAGAGCGCGGTTTTTCCCGACGCGGTAGGGCCTGTAATTGCGAGAGCGCGTATCATTTTCCAACTCCCGAAAGCCAAGCCTTCATATCGTCAAACACCTCTTTGCGACAGGTTTCATTGAACAGCTCGTGCCGAGCCCCCTCGTAAAGCTTCAGCTTCACGTCGGTGACGCCTCTTTTGTTAAGCTGCCCGTAAACGTAAGTCGGGCCCTTTCCGTAGCTGCCGACGGGGTCCATATCTCCGCTCATAACGAGCGTAGGGATATCCTTCGGGTATTCCTTGAACCATTTTTTAGAGTTTGACCAGCCTACCATTCTGAAAAGGTCACGGTAAGCGGAAAGCGTGAACGTAAACGTGGTGTATTTATTTCTGTCCTCGCCGTTTACAAGAGAAAGCTCACGTGTGAGCCAGGCGTTTTCGCCCTCTTCCTCGGGGAACTTTGAGTTATATCCCATAAAGGACATTTTCGCAACGAATTTCGAACGGTGCTTTTTGCCTCGGAAGAGCATAAGCGTGTTAACCAGCGCCTTGCCGAACGGCAGTATTATTCCCATAGGACCGCCCGTGCCGTGAATGATATGACCCGAGACGGTGTCGGGGTATTTTCTGACGTAAAGCCTCGATAAGAACGAGCCCATGCTGTGTCCCATCAATATCGGCTTGAAGGCAGGAAATTCTTTTCTTAAATATTCATTCATGGAATGAAGGTCGCAAAGAATCTTACCGACCCCGTTTTTATTCGCAAAAAATCCAAAATCATCGTCCGAGGCGGCGCTTTCTCCGTGTCCTATATGGTCGTTTCCCGCAAAGACGTAGCCCTCGCCCGTAAGATACTCGGCGAGACCTTCGTATCTTCCCACGTGGTCCATCATTCCGTGCGAGAGCTGAACGACTCCGATTATTTTCTTTTCGGTCGGAACGTAGATTCTCGCTTTTATCGTGCTTTTTCCGTCAGCGGACGCAAAGGTGATTTTTTTAAGCTCGTAATTCATAATTTTCTCCGAAAATGTTTTAGTGTTCCCAAAAGGGAAAACGTAAAAGCCGACTTATCAGCGCTTAGACATAAACGCTTTAACCTCGTCAGCGGTGGGAACTGAGGTGCCGGCGCCCTTTCTTGAAACTGCGATAGCGCCTGCGGCAGCGCCGAATCTGATAGCCTCTCTGATGTTACCCGTGCGAAGATATTCAACAGTCATAGCCGCCGTAAAGGTATCTCCCGCGGCGGTAGTATCAACGACCTCGTCGGGTCTGTACGCGGGGATAAGGTCAAAATGCTTTCCGTCAAAGAAGAACGCTCCGCGAGCGCCGAGCTTTATAACGATATACTTCGCCTTAACCTTCTGGAAGAGCGAGTATGCCGCCTGCAAGCAGCTATCCGTTCCGTTGGGCATAACTCCGGTATACTCAAACGTTTCTGTCTCGTTGGGAGAGAATATTTCTACGGGGGGCAGACTTTCAAGAGGATGCTCCTTCGATGCGGGTGCGGCGTCAACAAAAATCGGAACGTTGTTCGCAGCCGCAATCTTTGCCGCCGCGAGAGCCATATTGAAGGGAATCTCGAAACCGAGATAAAGCGCATCGGGACGTGAATTGAACGCTTCGATTATATTGTCGTTGTTAAGAGTTCTGTTAGCGCCGGGATAAACTATTATTCTGTTAGAGCCGTCGGCTTCCTTTATAACGGCGGCAAGTCCCGTAGGAGCGTCGGGATCAACCTTTATATACGACGTGTTTATACCGCATTCCTTATAGTAGCTGTAAAGCTTCTGACCGTGAGCGTCACGGCCGAGCTTTGCGCAGAATACGCATTCTCCGCCGAGCCTTGCCAGAGCAATCGCGGCATTTGCGCCCTTGCCGCCCGGAGTGTAGGCAACGCCGCCGTCATCAAGCACGGTCTCGCCTCGCTCGGGCATTTTGTATACGTTCATCGAAAGGTCCATATTTGCGCTTCCGACGAGAAGAATTTTATTCATATCTGTACCTCTTGAATTTTAATGTTAAGGCGTACCGATAATTGTTATACCGATATTTTGTAAAGTTATGTTGTCAATATAAATGAAAAACGTTTTTATGCTTTAGAAAAAAGCGATTAATCCAAGCCTACTGAGAGCTTGAAGATAGCCGTTCTCGGCTGAAGCTCGGATGCTATTACCGCCTCTCTTTGACGGCAGGTGAATATGTAGCTCTGGTAGCCCTCATCGCCGAGCTCCTTAACCGCTCTCATCATAGCGTTTGCTCTGGCGTTATCCTGGTTTGCGAACGTTTCATCAAAGCAGATTGGCGGCTTTTCGGTATAGAGCATATCTATAAGAGCCATACGTACAGCTACGTAAGCGAGGTCACGCGTACCGCCCGAAAGATAGTCAACCGATTTTTCCTTTCCGTCGGCAGAGGTGAAGCTTACGTCAAGACCCGCGCCAACCTCGAGCGCCGTGTATTTCTTGTCTGTCATTACCGAGAGAAGCTTAGTCGATACCTCGCTGAGTCTCGGAGAAATTTCCTCACGGAGATTATCCGACGCGCTTTCGATTGCCTTAAGGGCTACGAAATAAGCCTTGTGCTTTGCGCCGAGCTCCGCGATTTTCGTATCGAGAGCCTGAATTTTTGAGTAAAGCTCACCGGGGTCGCGCGCTCTGAGCTTAAGGTCGGCAAGCTCGCTTTCAACGTTGAACGAAAGTCTTTCCTGCTCTCTGATAACGGCGTTTGCTTCCTCGATGCTCACGAGTATCGCATCGTGGTCTATCTCGGAGATTACCTTTCTTCTGAGAGGAGAAACCTTTCCTCTTATGTCAATTTCACTCTTATCGGAGAGTGAACGTCTGATTTCCTTAACCGCAATTTCAACTCTGGTCTTTTCCTCAAGCAGAGCGGCTCTTCTGTGAAGGAACTCACGAACTCTTTCGTCAAGAGCGTTAAGAGATGCCGCGTCCGTGGGAACGAGAGTTTCGCTCCATCGCGAAGCGACTCTTGAAAGCTCCGCCTTTGCTGCCTCGTGCTCGTTCTTTGCCGCTTCGTGAGAAAGACGGGCGTTTTCGGTGCTGCTTATGAGAGCGTCACGCTTTGCCCGCGCAGAAGCGATAACACTGATTTTTGATTTGAGGTCGTCTACCGACTCTGTTCCAAACTCACGGCATATCTTATCAAGTCCGCGGAACGCGCCGATATAGAGGTAGGTGAGCATACCCGTACCGCCGAGCGATACCGCGGCGAGAATACCCATAAACACCTTAGCTACGGGGGGAAGCGACGATGCGGCGATTATAGTTACGATGGACGCTATGGCAACGAGAAGAGCGCCTATTCCGCCCATAAGACATTTAAGCTTATTCATAGAGAAGCCGCTTACCTTATCGCGTAGCTTATCCTCTCCGCCGTAAGAATCCGAAAGCTCGATAGAGCCCTCTATTTCCTTCGTAATACCGATTGCGCTGCGCTCTCTGTCGTAAGCGTTCTGAGTTTCCTCAACGTGCCTGTACGAATCGTCAACGCTGCGCTTCGCAAGAGCGATGTCTGTAACGTAATCGTTCGTGGGAACAAAATTGTTTACGGTGTTCTTGAATATGTAATCGTTGTAAGCCTCGGTTTTTGCGTCGAGCTCCTCCTCGTATCGGTGAAGCTCGTCGAAGGACTGGATTATCTTAACGTTGCAGTAGCAGCTATCGAGCTCGAGGAGTCCCGCGCATCTGTCCTCGGCTTCCTTCTTCTTCATTTTTATCTCGTGAAGCTCTGCCTCCTTAGCGAGAATCTTTTTGTTATCCTCGTCGGTCGCGCGGAGCTTCTCGGTAAGCTCATCTTGCTTCTTTATAAGCTCCATTATAGCGCCGCCGGTATTACCGGTGTGCAGAATTGTCTCCATTTTTTCCGAGATCTGATTAGCGGCTCTCTGGGTGTTTATTTTTTCGCTTCCCGAGAAGAGAATATTCTCAATAGCCTCTTTTACGGAGGTCTCGGAAATAGAAGCGTCGCCAACCTGACCTATGAATGCGGTATTCTCGAAAAGCTCCTTGTCAACGCCGAAGAATACCTCGCCCGCGGGAAGCTTTCCGAATGCGGGAGCGCCGTTTTCAAGGTCGATAATGGAGGAGTCCTCCTTATACGTCGTTCTTGCTCCCGAGTCAACCTGAACGGTAGAGCGGTTGATGAGATACCTTTTTCCCGCGACGGAAACGGTCATAGAGCCCTCGGCAACGCCGGTATTCCAGTTTATACGCTTCTTACGTTCGCCTATCTCGTTTTTGCTCTCGTTTGCCTCAAAGCCGTAGAGCATATACTTGATAAAGGCGGCTATGGTGCTTTTTCCGGCTTCATTCTGACCTTCGATAATATTAATTTTGTCGGAAAATTCAAGAACCATATCGGTAAGCTGACCGAAGCTCTTTATCTCAATTCTTTCAATTATCATATGAGAGTTATCCGTCCTTTCTCTTCTTCATCTTCCTCAGCGCCTGTCAAAAATCTTATAGCGCGCGGTATGGAATCCTTGGAATTATACCAAGGCTCTTCGTCGTATCTGTAATCGAATTTTTTGCAGAACCAGCTAACGTCACCGGTCAGCGTATCAATATATTTTTCCTCAACGGCTTCTGCCTTCTCAAAGAAATCGGAGAACAGACGCTTGTTCATTTTCTTTGACGCGTAAGATAGCATTTTCGTATAATGCGGCAGGCAGAAATAAGGCTGTGCCTTGAATTTATCTCTGAACTCGTCCTCGTTCTCATAGAGATAAACCGCCGTGGATATCATAGCCGTTAAATTTTTGTTGATTCTGTTGCAAACGTAGCAATTGCCGTTAAGCTCGGAGAGCAGGGCAACGCTTGGCGCCGAGGGGTCCTTGAAAAGAGCCTTCTTGGATAGCTTTTTCTTTACCTCGGGCAAATGGCTTTCAAGCATAAGTCCCATACCGAGCATACGCTTTCGTCCGAGCATTATGCCGAAATGCTTGTTGCAAAAGCCCTCTTCGTTGGTCTTTATTCTTATGTCGGGCTCCATCATAGACGCTCCGAGAATAATGTCTATCTCGTCACGCTGGAGTCGTCTGTAAAGTCTGCAAAAGGGACAGCCGAGCGCAGCGTCGCTTCGGCAGGCGTCAAATTCTTCATTGACCGGGATCGTAAAAATCTGTTCCAACTGAGAGCTCCTCTCTTTTTTGGCAATAAATGAACGGCATTTCGGGGAATTTATGCCGCTCGGGTGTTGAAAAAAGCCAAAAAATGTGTTAAAATAAATAAAAATATAATACTTCGACACTATTATACATCAAAAAAACCGCATTTTCAAGGGGGCAGAGTTAAAATGTTTAATAAAAAACAAATAAATATAGCGGGCAGAGAGGGAATTCTCGTTGAAGGACTCGGGGATTATTCGCTCTCGGATACCTTTGAGTGCGGTCAGTGCTTCAGATTTGTAAAGCTTTCTCCGTCAGAGACGGGCGAGGAAAACGAGGTCGGTAAATTATACCCCGGTTACGTTGAATATATGACGGTCGTCGGTGATAAGCTGATTTTCGTGGGGCAGAGAAGCCGTGACGAGCTTATATTCTACGGAGTAAGCGAGAGGGAATTTGACAATATCTGCGTTCCGTATTTTGCCCTTGACGTCGATTACGAAAAAATCAAAAACGACGTTTTAGCTCACACGGACTCGGACTTCTTGAAAATGGCTGCCGAGTCTGCCTCGGGAATAAGGATACTCAAGCAAGAGCCGTGGGAAACGCTTTTCTCCTTCATAATTTCCCAGAATAACAACATTCCGAGAATAAAGAAAATCATAAGAGCCATATCGGCGGCGTACGGAGAAAATCTTGCCGAGAAAAGAGGGCTTTCCGAGTGCCCGAAAAAATGCTTAAAATGTGAGATGAACGGTGAAAAACTTGACACGGGTGCGTGTCTTGAGTGCGGAGCGTGTTATACCTTCCCGACTGCGTGCGCGGTATATGAAAATCCCGAGCTGCTCCTTCCGTCGCACCCGGGATTCAGATATAAATACTTGGTTGACGCTGCCGAAAAGGTTATTCTCGGCGAGATATCCTTCGACAAAATTATTAAAAAATCATCATACGATTTTACGGTATCCGAGCTTATGAAGATTAAAGGAGTTGGTGAAAAGGTGGCTTCTTGTACATCTTTGTTTGCATTTTCAAACCTTGAAGCCTTTCCAATCGACGTTTGGATGAGAAGGGCGATAGACGAATATTTTGACGGAAATCTCGATTATAAGGCTCTCGGAGAGTATGCGGGCGTTGCTCAGCAGTATATATTCCATTACATAAGACAATTAACCTTATAACAAAGGAAGAGCTTTTGACATACGCATAAAAAACGAACAGAGCAAGAATAGAAGGATTTTGTTTCCTTTTTATTCTTGCTCTTTTTGCTTTTTTGGGTCACGTATATTGGTTTGGACTTAGCCCTTTTGCGTTTGTTCGGATAAATGCGATGCTTACACTTTTGTCAAAGTGAATTTTGCCGACTACTTTTTATTCTTCTTAAACACGGATTCGATTTTCGCCTTTGTACGTGAAAGCTTTTCACGAAACGCTGCTCGTCTTTCGTCCCTTTTTAAAATCCGCTCCGCCTTCAAGAGCGCCTTTTTGGATTCCCTTTTCTCCTTAAGCTCCTGCTTATATTCCGAGGCGATTTTGTCAACGTATGAGTCGGCGTCCTTTTCTTCACGCCCCTCGTAGCTTTTGAAGGTCAGCTTGTTGTAAATTCTTACGAAGGGCTCGGTGTCCTTTGAAAGAGCGCTCGTCATAAGCGCCGTGTATCTTTCAATTATGAATTTAAAGAATTCGATCAGTATTCCCGAAACCCAGCCGACGAGCATAAAAACGGTGAATACGAGCGATACCGTGTCAAGCTCAGCAAAGGAAATATGTATTCCGTAAACGGCTATGCCGAGAGATACGGCTCTTAGCGAAAGAGATGCTATATGGTATGCGTGCTTTATTTTTGACGCAGCGGTACGTGTTGAGTTATTACGCCTTGCAAACGAGAAAATCAGGAACAACTCAAAGAGAGTGGAAATAGAAAGAAGAATAACGTTCAGAACCGTGCTTCCGCATCCCGAAAAGAGCGCGTAGCAAAGGAAGGCTACGTATATCAGCTGAATGATTATCGAATAAACCGCGCTGAATACCTTTGTGTCCTCAATTATTTTTTTGCTTACTGCCCGTGTGTTGATAAACATATTAAGTCCTCCGTAATGAATATTTTTACATTTTTTCAAGCTTTTCTCATCGGGTCGAGCTAATTATATTCTAATAGCCACGGAAAGTCAATAGAATGCAACCAAGCGTTGCTTTTTTTGCAAATACGCTTAAATAAAAAGACACTTTTGGTAAAATTGACCAAAATGTGTAAAAAATATTTGACATTTGAAGCGAGAAAAAATGAAAATAGCGGAAGTAAATGCGTTTTAGATGTTGAACTGTTTATTTTTTATGCTATACTAATCTTGCTCTTAAATAGCTTAAAAGTATAATTGTTATGGATATTTGTCATATTTTATAGCAAAAAAGTCATACGGAGAGCTTATTTAAATGCTATAATAAATATGGGTAAAAGGTATTACCTAATGCAAAACAAAAATAAAATACAAAAAGGAGAATACACTTATGAAGAAAAACAGAATTTTAAGTCTTCTTACAGTGGCCGTAATGCTCGTTGCAATTGCGCTCAGCCTCGGTATTTCCTCGTTCGCTTCTGAGGAAAGCACTGCCGTTGAAAGCAAGGGCGAAATCGACGTTTGGCTCATAGGAGGACAGTCTAACGCAGTAGGCTACGGTACGGATATGCCTGCCGACGCGGCAAACGATCCCCGATACTACGTTGGATTTGACAACACCCTTTACTATGGAATTCACGAGCAGTTCAAATGGAACTCTCCCGAATTCGAGCCTCTTAAGGTAGGTAAGGGACAACAGGTTCAAAGACAGAGCCAGGGCGCAGAAACCGGTATTGCCAAGGTCGTTGACGGCACGGGCAAAATGAATGCGGTTATCAAGTGCGCGGTCGGCGCAACCTCGCTTTATCCTCATCTTACCGCAAATATTTCAACTCAGGTCGGTACCTGGACATCTCCTTCTTACATAGCGAGAGCTAATATGGATAAGAATGATCCTAACTACGCTGCTCTCGGAACGTTCGTTGATATCAACGGAGCAACTCAGGATATTCCCGACGTTGACCTCACCAAGACTATAACAAACGGAAATGCCGATAATCAGGGCAAGGTTATAGCGGGTAATATGTACGATATGTTCATAAGAACCATGACCGAGGGCGTAAAGCAGCTCAAGGAGCAGGGATACACCCCCAAGATCCGCGGTATGTGGTGGATGCAGGGCGAGGCAGAGTGCGGTAATACCACTCAGGCGTGGCTTTATGACGAGCTTCTCACCTGTCTTATTGAGGACATAAGAAGAGACGTTGCCGCAATTTCGGGCGATGCTTCGGTTAGCGATGCGGAAAATCCCATGCCCTTCCTTGCGGGAAATATTATCTGGAACCTTGACAACGCGGCTAACGCTCCTAAGTATATGTATCAGGTAAACAATGCTCAGGCTATGGTTAAGGCTGCTATGAAGAACGTTTCCTATCTCGATAGAGACGTAACTACGGCTCTTCCGTTCTTTGGACAGCAGGATAATTGGCACTACAACACGGCAACTCAGGAATACTTCGGCGAGCAGCTTGTAAAATACGTTCTTGACGTTAACGGTCAGAAGCTCGTTTTTGCAAACGGACTCGGCTTTACCTTTGAGGGCGGCGGAACGATAAAGAGCGGCTCCGAGGTTACAGTAACCCTTAAGGCTAAAGAGAACTACCGTATAGACAGCGTTACGTGCGGACCTAACACGGTAACTCTTGATGAAAACGGCTCTTATACGTTTACCGTTACAGAGGATACTTACTTTGACGTCGAAACCACTTATATCGGCGCTATTGCGGAGAATCCTTACGATACTATTACCGCAGAGTACGGCGATACTCATTACTATCCCTTCGCGCTCTTCAAGAACGGAAGCTTCGTTAAGGGCTACGCCGCTTGGAGAACGGCAATGATGGCTATCCCCACGGGTGAAAGCTCCGATGAATACGTTATTCTTCTCCGCCGTGATTATACCACCGCGGGTATTGACGGTCCCGGCGCCGCAAGAATAGCCAATATCGGCGCAAAGGTTACGCTCGACCTTGGCGGATATGAGATGACAAGACATGGTTTTGCCTACATATTCGACATTTATCACACAAGCAAAAACACCTACGAGACAAACGTAACGATTAAAAACGGAGCTATAATAAATCCCTCCGATTCTCCCCTTATTGGTCTTAATTATTCCACGGGCTCATCGTACGCAAACGCGAGAACCTACAACTTCACCTTCGAAGAGGTGGAAATTATAAATCAGGCGCAGGCTCGCAGTATTCCTCTCATCTCGGCTTGCTGGGAAGACGGAAATGCTGACGCTTACGCAGGTATTCACGCAAATATAACCCTTAACGGCTGTACCGTTGATATGGGTAATGCCGATAACGGCATACTTGCGGGATTAACCAATGACGCAAAGAAAACGAACACTGTATGCACTCTTACTGTAAACGGCGGTAATATTATCGCAAAGGGAGCTTACAGTCTTGCGCAAGCGGATACCCTTGATAGCGTTACCGTTGGCGAATATAACGGAAGCTATCCTAAGGTAACTTTGCCCAGCTCCGTAGCGCCCTCGAGCGAAACCTACAAGAACGCTAACGGTGAGTTCTGCGGAACGGTTGCGGGAACAGGCGTTACAGACGGTGAGAACACCGTTTATACCTTCGCGCCCGACTCATTGGTTACTCCTTACGGAACTATCGGAGCTGATTTTGCGGATGCTAACGCATACCCCTTCGCTATCTTTAATGCGAACGGCTTTGTAACCGCAGCCGCAAACTTCAATCTTGCGATAGACAGCGCAAGAAAGAATATGAAGGATAAGGAATCCCTTATCTATCTTCGCAGAAATTACTATAATACAAGCGCGGACGGAACCTCAGGACTTCTTACTTACGTAAACGGAACTGTTAAGATAGACCTTAACGGAAAAACACTTGGAAGAAACGGTAAGACGCTCTTTGACGTATATATCGACGGAAAAGGTTCCTCGGGATACGTTACGAATATTGTGGTAATGAACGGTACTCTTTCGAGTAAGGACGGCGGTATCATTATTGCAATGGACTATAACGGCAGCGCATCTTCGCAGGTTGCTACGTCTGTTAAGAAGTACAATATGAGCTTTATCGACGTCACCTTCAAGTCCGAGGTACCCCTTAGCGGCGGAAGAGCTCTCGCTCTTGATATCTGGGACAACACGAAGCCTGTAGCATATAAAACTCAGTGCGTATTCGACTACTACGGCTGTACCTTCGATATGACCAACGCAAACGGCAAGCATCCCTTCCGTATGAGCGACCGCGCAAACAGAAATCCCTCTATGGACGTTGCGGTTAACGTATACGGCGGCGAATTCATTAATATGGGCTCAAGCTGGATGGCGTATATGGATGCGGGCGACTCAACGAACTTCGGTAAGTACGAGGGTAAATATCCTACGCTTACCACTGCCGCAGGCGTTGATATAAGAGATATAAACTCTAACTTCGGCGCTCTCGGAGCGGTTCCCTCGGGAAGCAGAGCGAGAATTATAAAGGTTTCCTCTGACAGTAGCTGGAATTACTACCGCATAGGACTTCAGGAAGCCACGCCTTACGGAAATATTAACGCAAAGTATGACGATACCTCGGAATACCCGATGGCATTCTTCAGCTACGATACTGAAACAAAGACCTACACCTTCTTGAAGGTTGGTAAGTTCGGCAATATCCGTGACTTCTATTCAAATACGGAAGAGAAGTATATAGTAGCGTACTTAAGAGCCGACCATACCATCAATCTTAACACCGATCCTACGCACATCAAGGGAACTCTTATTCTTGACCTTGGCGGAAAGACTCTTACAAGAGACGCAACTCATATGTTCGACGTTATCGGCTCGAACAATTACAGAGATTTCGTAAGCAATACCGTAGTTAAGAACGGAACCGTTCTTTCAAAGACCAGCTTTGCCATCGGAATCAACAACTCCGCTATAACGACCGCTAACAAGACGTGGAATCTTACGTTTGAGGGCGTTACCTTCAAATATGCCGCAGGCAATACCACAAGCCAGGGCGCATTCTTCAACTGCTGGAAGAGCACGAACGCTAATGAAGGTTTCGGCTACGTTATAAATATCAACTTTAACGATTGTACGTACGACTTCACCAATGCTCCCAAGAATGCTTATATGTTTGACTTCACGGGTAGCGACTCAACTCAGGAAACCGACGTTACCGCTTACTTCAACGGCGGTAAGGTTATCGCTCCTACCATGGCAACGAACTGGAAGCTATTCGTATTTAACGCAGCGCAGGATAGCGCTTACTTCGGTGAAACCGCGCCTCAGGTTCAGATTGCTATCGGCGGAACTCAGCCTACCGATGTGAATACCGTAACGACAAGCGATAAGTCTTACGCTTATATCGCAGTCGAAACAACCGCTGACTATAAGCTCTATAATCTCAGCGTATTTGAAAGCGAGGAGGATACTCCTTACGGACCTATCACCGGTCTTACCTCCGTAACCGCTTCAATGGCGGATTATCCCTTGGCGCTCTTTGTTCCTAACGGAGACTCTTGGACTTACGTCGGCGTATATAAGACGTGGGCAGAGGCGGTTAACGCGGCGTTCGCTAATCAGGGCTCGGTAATATACTTCAGAACTAATCTTAACCTTACGGGCTCAACTCCTTCTCTCGTCGGTAAGCAGGTAACCTTCACGGTTGACCTTAACGGCAAGACCTTCACAAAGGTGGCGAGCGGATACCTCTTCTCAAATTATCTTGGCGCGACTAAGACTGAGGTTAATATTACCTTTAAGAACGGTAGCCTCGCGCACGGCCCCGATTCGAGCTGGCAGCCCTTCTTCAACTTCGACTACGGAACAGGACACACGGTTCAGGACGCAAGCTTCAATTACACCTTCGAAAACGTAACCTTCGAAAACAACAGAAAGACTTATCAGAATTACTTTATCTTCTGCCCGTTTGAGTCCGAGGCGGCATACAACACACCGAATATCAAGGCGGTGAACGCTCATATCGTATATAACGGCTGTACCTTTAAGGCAAACGGAGCTTATATCTTTGATTGCACTCAGGACGGAAACGCACGTGACAATATTGATATGACGGTAGAGGTCAACGGCGGTAAGTTTATAGACGATGAAATGATTACGTCGGCTAAGCTTATAAGAGTGAACAAGGCGGGCGACAGCGTTACCTTCGGTAAGTATAACGGAAGCTATCCCGAGTTCGTATATCCTAAGACTATGGGCTATGCGTTGCACGGTGTAAGCTTTGTGGAAAACGGAATAAGATATACTCTTGCTCCTCGCGAAACCGTTAACGATAACGTAATTTACGCATTTACCGCTCCGATTGAAACCAAGTACGGCAGCTTTGACGCAGAGTATGACGTCAGCGCATATCCTTACGTTGTTTTCAAGGCAGACAAGACCTTCGTCGGCGCATACGGAGAGCTTGGCGCTGCAATCAACGCGGCTGTTATAAACGACAATAACGGCAACTTCAACATTCTTATGAGAAGAGATGCTCCTCAGAACACGGGTGGCGGTGTAGGAGGCTTCAAGGGCTCGATCACGCTTGACCTTGGAGGATATACTATCAATGACGAAAACGCTCAGTATATCTTTGACGCTTGGATATGGGCGAACGCAACCGAGCAGACCATGGGAACGTTCACCGTAAAGAACGGTAGCATTGCTAAAAACGGCCCCGACGCACTCTTCTGCGTAAACTACGGTGACGAGGTTTATGCAAACGTAACGTATAAATTCATCTTTGAAAACGTTAAGTTCACCTTCTATAACAAGACAAACGGATTGTTCGTAACGTGGGAGAACGGTATGGGAAAGGCAACCGCAAACCAGATTGCCGATATCACCTTTAACAATTGTATCTTCGACCTTGCGAATTCCGAGGACGGAACAGTTCCGTTCTGTCTCACAATGAGCGGCGGTACGGGAACTATATTCAACGTTACCGTAAACGGCGGTACAATTATCGCGGATAAGGCGATAACCTATAACGAGATAGTTGTTAAGGATAACAATGAGTACGTTGTATTCGGAAAGAATTCCGAGGGCAAGTACACAACGCTTTCTATTCCAAAAGACGCTGCTGCGCCCGATATGAATAACGTATGGACTACCGCGGACGGAATCGAATGCGTATTCGTAAAGGTATCCGAAAATGACGGATATGTAAACTATAGTTTGTATCCTAAGGCTATGGTCGGCTATAAGATTAAGACGAGCGTAACTCTTTGGTCTAACTTCGTATACAATATTTACATTCCTAAGGCTAACGTGAACAGCTTCACGATTAACGGTGTTGCTATGAACTACGAAGAGGTTGAGCTTGACGGCGTTACCTACTACCACGTAGCAGTTAACCTTCCCGCAGGCGAGACTCTTTCGGATATCAAAGTATGCGTTAAGCTTAACTCCGGCAACACAACCGTTGACGCAAACTGGACGCTTAACGTGCTTAACTACACTAAGTCCATTCTTGCGGGCGAATACGATAACGTAACCAAGACTCTTATGAAGGATATGCTTGTATATGCTTCTGCGGCTCATACATACTTTGAGAATACCGAAGCGGTATCCGCAAAGCTTTCCGAAATCGCAACTCTTCTTGAAGGCTACGCTAAGGAAATGCCCACGGGAGAAGCTAAGCAGCCCACAGGCACAACCTACTTCAAGGAAGTTACGGTTAACCTTGATAAAGTACCTTCCTTCATATTCACTCTTGCAGATGGTTACACAGCAGACGACTTCACCTTCAAGGTTGGTTCGAGACCTGCAACTGTAATCGCTGGCGATGGCTACGTAGAAATCGTAATGTACGCATATATGATGCTTGACGACGTAACGTTCACGGTAAAGGGAACAGACGTAACCGAGAGCTATAACCTCTATGCTTACTACGATTATGCAAAGACTCTTAATAACGCAAACCTTACCGCAATAGTTGAGGCTCTTATGAAGTACTCGGTGAGCGCAAAGGCTTACCGCGAATCGGTTATCAACTGATTAAATTCGGAATTCGGAATTCGGAATGCGGAATTGGAGGTTTGATTAAATGCAAAATGCAAAATGCAAAGTGCAAAATGAAATGGAAAAATATACTACCCCCAAAATTGAGGTTGTGGAAGTTAACATCAACGACATTATAACTACCTCCCCCGGAACTGAAACTCCGTGGTATGAAGAGAGCGACGGAATCTGGGAGATGGGAACGGGCACGGGCATAAATTAACAAGTGAATTTATGCGGTGAAATCCACCTACGGTGGAATAAATCTCTTAAAAGAGATGAAATCCGACAAAGTCGGATGAAATCCTACGAGGTCGCTTTGACCTCGTAGGGATATAAAAAACAAAGGGGCTGCCCGATATCAATTGATAAAGAGCAGCCGTCTTTTTTTGTTTCGTTTATAAATTTTATTTTTAGATTTTGCTTCGTTACGCAGCTTATTTGCTTGTTACAGAAGCGCTTTGAGAATTTGTGATTTTGCTTAAGCTATATTATTTACTGTCCTATTGCAGAGGCGTTCTTTAAAATTTAAAATGGCGCTTAGTTTCCCTTCGTTTTTAAGAAGGCAAGGAATCCGCTTAGCGAAACGTCGCATTTCTCCATTGTGGAATGGTATACGTATACCGATTGCGTTTCGTTAAAATCTGTTACGTTAAGCGCCGCAAGATTTTTTTCGCTCTCATCTAAGAGCGCGCGGCGAGAGCCTAAAAACAGTCCCATTCCCGCCTCGCTATATCTGACGATGCATTGTCTGTCATTGCTTTCGATTGCAATGTGGGGAACAAAGCCGCTTTTTGCTGCGGTTTTATCGAGAAGCTGCCACATTCTGCTTCCTTTTTGCGATATTAAAAACGGTTGATCCTTAAGGTCGCTGAACGTGAGCGTTCTTTTAACTAACGGGTGGTTTTTCGATGCTTTAACGCATATCTGCTCAACACTCAAAAGAAAGCCGTCTCTGCCTGCGTACTTGTCCGTTTTCTCATCTATAATAACGTCAAAATCCTCAAAATGCGAGAACAGCGAATCGTGCGAGATATGGAAATTTACGTGAGGGAAGAGCTTTTTATATTCAATTATAAGCTCCGCTATCCATTTTCGGCGAGCCTTTATTAATATACTGATGGTAGTATTTTTTACTCTCGCTTCTGAAATTGAGGTTACCGTTGCATTGATTTTCTCGAATACGTCATCAAGTGTCTTGAAGAAAGCGTATCCTTTTTCGTTTAGCCTTATGCGGTTCGAGGTTCTGTCAAAAAGGCTTGCGCCTATTTCTTTCTCAAGGCGTTTAACCGATGCCGAAACAGAAGAGGTAGGCACCATATATTTTTTTGCTGTAAGAGCAAAGCTTTCGGTCCTTGCGCTTTCGTAAAAATAGTAAAGCTGTAAAAATTCCACGGTTTTCTCCTTTTGCGTTGTTTTTTGAAAACAGCGCTTCCTTCAATTTTTTTCGAGTCCTTAGCCCCCTGCGGTTACGGACTTTTTTAGGTTGTTTTATATATTATAGCATAACTTTAAAAGTATAGCAAGAGCATTTTAAACGATTATTGAAAATATCCTTGTTATATGATATAATTTAACATATAAGATACTTAAAGAGGACGTTCTTAGTTATTTATTAAAGCAAAATACATACAAAAACACAACAAAAAACAAAAAGGAGAAAAAACAATGAGAAAAACGAAAAACAGCAAAATTTTTGTAGCGGCCTTGTTGCTGCTCTCGGTGCTTTTAAGCGGCGTTTTTCCGGTAATTTCTGCTGCGAGCGTTCAAAGTGCAGAATCGGAAAATGAGAGCGCAACGACACAGTACGGCGTCATACCGTCGGAGCATGCGGATAAAAACTTCGTAGTATTTTCCGAAGGCGTATGCATAGGCTCGGCGAACGAGTTCAACGGTGACAACGGTTTGGACGCGAGCGGCGCAAAAACCGCAATCCGAATAGCGCGAGATTCTTCCTATAACGGAAAAACGGCGCAGATTCTTATGCTTAGGGATTATACGCCCACGGGCAGTGATTATTATAACAATCTTGCTCAGTGTAAGGCGGAGGTCACTATCGACCTTGGAGGACATACCTTTACAGCCAAAAATATTATGCTTTCGTTGCAAACAAAAGCGCATTCCGACGAAACGAAATTTGTATTAAAGAACGGAAACTTGGTGATTGGAAACAATCCGCTTTTACGTTATGCAACGTACGGCGAGATCGACAACAAAAAAATGACCCTGAATTGCGAAAACGTCAATTTCTCTTTAAAATCCGGTTCGACGGTGGAGCATATGATTTCAACCTGTTTAAGAGAGGGAAACACGGCTTTAAATGCGTACTTCGATATAAACTTCACGGATTGTTTGTTTGACGTAACTAACGCGACTAAGCATATTACGATCTTCGAAGCGGATGATACCTCGGATACGACATTTGAAAATCCTATTACAGTTAAATACGCAATTAACAACTGTCAAATCAAGGCAACCTCTCCAGATGATTTTACGGTGTGGGGAACGTTCAACGCAAATTCGTCGTATTCAGAAAACGGACTTAAAACAAATTACGTAATTTATGAAGAAGACTTTGATGCCGTTAATGGAAAAGTAGAATTAGAGGCGGGCAACAATTTGTATGGACCCGCTAAGGGCTGGATATACGCTAAAAAATCCACGAACAGCGAAGCGTATATCGAAAACGGCAGACTTTATTTCTCGGGAAGTAAGTACGACGTTATCTACCGTGACGGCGGTGAGGTTTGGGGTAACTATACTCTTGAAGCGGATTTTTGTTATCTTGAAGAAACAGTGAGCACCGGTTGGGGCGGTATGCTTTATAACGTACAGTCCGACACGAAATTCCAAAAGGGCGGTATCTCTCTGGCAAAGAAGTATTCGCTTAACGGTAAAAACGGCAGTACTTGGAGTAATGATAAAAGCGGAGTAAATAAAGGCTTTTCGCTTCCCGGCGACGTTGAGTTTGGCATCGGAACTCCGACGCGTATGAAAATTACGGTTCATAATAAGTCCGCAAGCTTCTATTACGCGATGCTTGATGAAAACGGAAATATGAAAACCGATTTCATTCATCTTTTGACTATAAACAATATTCCCGCAGATGCGCAGACGGGATCTATCGGATTTATGACCTCGAACAATAACCTCGCAAGCTTCTGGGTAGATAATATCAAGTGCTATTCCGAGGGGCTCGTAAGCTATTCCGAAAGCTTTGATTCCTACGGAGACGTTACGTTAGAGGCTGACGCCAATAACAGCAGCATAGGCGTTTATTTTGACAAAAGCGATTCGCTTGCCAGCGGAGGAGCCGAGATAAAGAACGGAGCGCTCCATCTCAGCGGCGGAGGTAAGAACTTTAACGCAATTTTCTTCAATATGGGTAAAAATTGGACCAACTACGTTCTTGAGTCTGATCTTACATACGTAAGCGAAGCCAACAATGCCGGTTGGGGAGGACTTTTATTCCGCGCGACAGACATAGACAACTTCTGGAAGGGAGCTATAAACGTTCCGACCGATTCATCGAAGGGAACGGGATCGTTAAATTGTCAGTTAGGCGGCGCGTGGTATCTGAATAGCGATACGGGAGCAACCTACTCGCAAGGTCCCTTGAAGTACGGTGAAACCGTTCGCGTGCGTATTGAAGTTAACGAAAAGGTGGCTAAGCTTTACGCGGCAAGGTACACGGACGGCACTCTTGGAGAATGGGTACACGTTAAAACCACGGTTAGCGAGGATAAGTTTGCCGCGGAGCATATGCAGGGTACTATCGGTCTTATCGTTGGAGGCTCGGCGGATACTAAAGAAAAGCATATTTACGTCGACAATATGACAGTTAGCCGTATTCCCGGCGCTGACCGCATGCATGAGGCTCCAAACGCGGCAACTATTTATGAGCCCACGACGGGCATAGTCAATCCTCCCGTAGTTGTAGAAAAATTGACCGCAACCCTTCCGGCTACGGAAGGAGAGAGAGCCGCGATAGTTATAACCGAGATAGACGCAAGTCTTAACGTTCTTGATAAAAACGGCGCGGTTATTACAACTGTTGATAGCTTTATTGATACGTATAGAAGCGTTCTTATACCCGCGTTCCTTGTAGATAACGAGGCAGAGGCTGATGCTTTGGCAACACTTCTTTACAAAAAGAATCTTATTGACGCTTACGTAGTTGCAACAGCCGAAAACGCGGCGCTTGTTAAGCGTGTTCGCTTGGCTAACGATGCAACTAAATCAATGAGCGGCGCATTGATATTTGATGACCTCAATTCGCTTGAGGCAAGAAAAGAAGCAAGAGCTCTCGTAGTTGACAATATGAGCTACGTCGCGATTTCCCGCGCTCCGCTTTCTGAGGAGGCTGCGTTCTACTTTGCGGCAAGACAGGTTGCGGCTTGGGGCTTTGCGGATAGCACTGCCGAGGTTTACCGCGGAATCGCTAACGGATATCACGGTATAGTGAGCGAGAGCGTATCCGAGATTTATGACGTTTACGAAAGCATTACCGAGCCTACCGTAAGCGGTGAAACGGTTGTAATTGCTCACCGTGGCGCAAATACAGGCGCGGACGTTGATTATCCCGAAAATACCCTTATGGGAATAAGAGCCGCTAAGGAAATTTGGGGAGCTGACGGAATCGAGATAGATTTCGGTCTCACAAAGGACGGTTACATCGTTATTATGCACGACACTACCGTGGACAGAACAACGGACGGCACGGGCAAGGTTTCGGACTTCACTCTCGCGGAAATAAAGGCGTTAACGGTAGATTACGTTGAGGGTAAGGAAACGACCGTTCCCACTCTCGAAGAGGTTCTCATTCTCGCCAAGGAAATCGACGTCGTTCTCTACTGTCACGTTAAGGATAAGACGGACGCAAACATCGCGGCGTTCAGTTATCTTGTTGAAAAGTATGACTGCGCCGACAGAGTTCTTTTGTTTAATTCTTCGTATGATTCGTTTAATTCCAATACGGACCGTGTTTATTCGGGTACGGGATATGAGCTTTCAAATCACCCGGTATTGATAGACGGAATACAGTTCACCTCAGGTAATCAGACGATACTTTCGGGCTGTGAAACATATCTTGAGGGTGTGGTTGAGATGAAAAACCTTCTCAATAAGTATAACTATCAGCCATTATTCTATCCCTATCTCAATCAGGGCGCTATGTGGAGCGCAGAAACCTTCTATTATCAGCTTTGCGCACGTGGATTTGTTAATACTCATTCTATAACGGACGGTCAGGCGAAGATGGATAAGCTTGCTCTTACCGAATCGGGTGCTGTCGGTTGGCTTACGAATAATCCTCACCTTTCTGATGATTATCACTACGCAATTGACCTTTCGGGCGAAAAGCTTACGCTCACACTCGGCGAGACGATAAATCTTTCAAAAACTCTTAAGCTTATAATGGGCACGGCAAACGCTGAGTGCGGACTCGTGCAGGTTGGAGGAAAGACGCTTGTATCCACCTCCGAGGGTTATACTCTCAACGAAGCGGGCAAGGCTACCGTTGTTTACTATGCGACGCGCACGACCGACGGCGGCTCAACTTACAGAATTTACAGCGAGCCTATAGAGCTTACCTTCGTTTCAGAGAGCCTTGCGGACTTCAAGCCTATGTCAAGCATAACGCTCGGCTCCGAGCTCGTTTACAACGTTTACGTTCCCGTAAGCGATATGCTTAAGTCCTTTACTCTCGACGGCGTTACTTACACCGACTTCGAGGCGCTTAAGGATATAGTTACCATAAATGCAAACAATTATTATCATTTTGCTATAGAATTACCCTCTGCGGAAGCTGCGAGAAGCATAGTTCTCAGCGTTAATATAACTGTTGACGGAGCTGATTTTGAGGGAAGCTTCACTATGAGTGTTCCTAAATACGCAAAGAAGGTAATGAACCTTGACGCCGCAAGCGAATATGAAAAGACTCTCGCAAAGGACGTTTTAGCATACGTTAAAGCTGCGTATAGCTACTTTACCGAGTTCAATACCGCAGAAGAAATAGCAAGAGTAAACGCTCTTATTGACTCCATCATCGGTGACTACAAGGCTGAACCCGTGTCAAGCGGTGTAACCAATACTGTATCTCCCGTGACGAGCGTAACTCTTAACCTTGACTCGAAGCCCTCTATCCGCTTCTACGTAACCGATACGAACTTAGAGTTCTACGCTAACGGTAGAAAACTTAACACGGTAACGGGTACTGACGCAACCTACGGGGCATACGTTGAGCTTGACGTATACGCATACGTACTTGCAGAGACTATCACCTACGGTAATGGCGGAAGCTATCATATCTCAGACTTCCTTGAAGGAGCGAAGGGTACCAATTACGAAAATCTCGTAGCTTGCTTCATCAAGTATACCGAAAGCGCAGCCGATTACAGAAATTATGTTGTTAATAACTAAGGAGGTAGTAAAATGAAGAAGTATATTAACCCCGAAATTGAGGTTGTGGAAGTTAAGGCTTCGGATATTATTACAACCTCTCCCGGAACCGAGACTCCTTGGTATGAAGAGAGCGACGGAGTATGGGATTTAAGCATTAACTAAAAAATCACTACTTCCCCCGACCACTCCCGTGTCGTTGATTGTCGGGCGTAAAGCCCTTCGCCAACTCGCGTACGTGGGACTTCGCTTCAAAAAACGCTTATTAACCGTTTTTTGTGCGCTCACCCGGAACTGAAACTCCGTGGTATGAAGAAAGTGACGGAATCTGGGAAATGGGCATAAATTGATAAATTTATGCAATGAATTGCAACGGTGTTGCATGAATTGACACCTTGTGTCATGAATTGCGGTAAACTGCATGAATTGCCCTCTGGGCATGATACTCGTTGCAATTCAATTCATGGATGAGGCGGAACGCCTACGAGAAATCATGGCGTAGCCAATTCATGATGCATAGCATCAATTCATCCATAACATAAGCAAGCTATGAATGCTTATGCGTTTTAATCCACCTGCGGTGGAATAAATCTCAGGAAGAGATGAAATCCGACAAAGTCGGATGAAATCCTACGAGGTCAAAGCGACCTCGTAGGGTAATAAAAAAACGAAGGCTATGAAGATTAAGCGAAAATGCTTCTTCATAGCCTTTGTTTTCAAGTAATTATTGTGTGTGTTTATCAATAATAGCACGCCAAAGAAAAAACAAACACTATCGGGTGATATCCTTAGCGGAGAATTTAGAATTAACCAAAAGTGCAAGCATCGCATTTGACTAGTCAAACGCAAATGGGCTTAGCCCAAACCCATATACGTGAACCCCCAAAGCTCATATTTCGCTTCGGGGAACCCCTACACAAGCAGAAAGAGAGAACAAAGCGGTTCATAGCCGAAATAATGTCCTCTCTTTTCTGTTAGTGATGTTTTTGCTATCGCAAAAGTGATGTTATTCGCTTCGCTCATAATGATGTTGCTCGCCAAGGTTCGCAAAGATGTGATATTTGCCCACTGCGCCATCAGGCGTAACATCATTCACGCAGTGAACATCACTGCCACAGGCAACATAATTTGCCCTGGGGGGCAAACATCGTTTAGCGTGATACTCCGTTAAGAGTATCACGCTATAGTATCGCGTCGTTTATCGCGGGGGCTTTTGGTGAGGACGCTCGGTATTCGTTTGGGGTAAAGCCCGTAAGCTCCTTGAACTTGCGGTAGAAATTTCTTTCGCTGCCGAATCCGCATTCGATAGCGATATCCACCACTGTGCGATTTGTGTTCTTTAAAAGATAACTTGCCGTCTCCATTCTAAGAGTGGAGAGAAGGGTGGAGAAGCCGAAGCCGGCAGATTCGTTTATCACGCGGGAAAGATATTTATCGTTATACCCGAGAGCCGCGGCGGTTTCGGTCATTGTTACGTGTTCTCCCTTATGCTCATCTATGTACGCTATAACTTTTGTCAAAACGTTATCGTCTACGTGTTTTTTTGTGAGCGGAACACTTCTTGAATAGTCGTCAATAATGTTGTATAAAAAGCCCTTAACCTTATAATACGTGAGCTTTGAGTTGCGTACCGTGTTAAAAAACGGCTCGTATTCGGATAGATTTATCGGGAAAACCGCTCTCTCTCCTATATTGTTCTGATTAGGGGCAAAGAACGCCTGCAAAAGAGAGGTAGCAAAGTTGAATCTGAAATATTCCGTTCCCTCGGGTCTATCGTACGAATGAGATTGGAAGGGGAAGAGAAAGGCGCAGCTTCCCTCGGGAATCTTCTCGTCGTTTTTTCCGAGTATATGAACGGTCAGCTCTCCCTTTGTAACAAGCAGAAGCTCCGCGCTCGGATGAATGTGGAAGAACATTTTGCATTCCTCAACGTTTCCGAGCTTTTTCGTATGCTCCTTTGCGGTAAAAGAGGTGGAAAGCTCATTAAGTGTGTTAATATAATTCATAAATTACTCCTAATAAGTGACCTTTTGTCATATATAATACCATAACTTGTCATACAATGTCAAGAGTTTTGTGGTAAGATATAGGTGTAAGCTGTAAAAATATGTATTAATATATTGTTTGCGGCGCCGAGGCTTTAAAGGAGCCTCGAAAACAAAGAATACTATTAAAGGAGAAAAAACATGAAAAAAAGCAAGATTCTTTTAAGTGTCTTATCACTTGTGCTTCTCGTTGGAGTTATCTTCGGCGTAATGTCGATGACTGCCTCGGCGGCGCGCGGCACGGGTGGAACGATCAACACCGCTACCGATTGGAAGGAAAACGGTCTCGGTCTTGTAAAGGGCGAGGATTACGCTTATTCCTTTGCTGTAGTGGGTGATACCCAGAACTTGAATTACTATGACGTAAATAACAACACTACGCATATGAATACGCTCTATCAATGGCTCGTTGATAACAAAGACGCAAAGAACATTCAGTACGTTATGGGCGTTGGAGATATCACGCAGTCCTGGCATACCGGATACGCTCAGATAACACCCGAGTGGAAGCACGCCGCAGGCGCGGTAGCTATCCTTGACGGAGTTATTCCTTATTCTCTCGTAAGAGGTAACCACGATTTGAGCAGCGCCGCAAAGGGCTTCTTTAACGGCGTGTTCGGTATAGGCGACAATCTCGGTACCGATAAAAACGGAAACGACGTAGATAACCAGTATTACGAGGATCTTGTTAAGCTTTCCGAACAGAAGGATTCGCAGGGCAGACCTATGGCGGGAATCCGTTTGGAAGGCAGAATAGAGGATACCTACCGTAAGGTTACGATGGGCGATCATAATTACATAATCTTTACTCTCGACTGGCATCCTATGTCAAAGGCTACCGACTGCGTTACCGACGCAAAGGACCTTTGCGTTAACGTAGATTACTGCACCGTTCACAATGATCCCGCTGATTGCGCCGCAAACAGCGCTAAGTGCGTTATTAAAAACGGCTGTAAGAATCACGATAGCGTTGCTAACGGCTCCGTTTACTGCAATACCGAGCTTTGCGCGGATAACTGCGAAAAGCACGATGCTTTGGGTTGGCTTGATAGATTGCTTACCGAGAACTCGGATTATACGGCGATCATAACTCTTCACTCCTTCATTATGCGTGACGGTTCTCTCGTTGACGATAATGAGGACGTATTCCCCTATGAGAACGTTAACAATTCCTCGAGACCTAAGTGGCACGAGGTTGCTGTTACAGGCGGTAACGTGACTCAAAAGCAGCTTTGGGATGAGGTTCTCTCTAACCATGCTAACGTAAAAATGCTCTTCTGCGGTCACGTGGACGAGGATAACATTATCACTACTCAGCTTCGCGGTAAAAACGGAAATACCGTTACCTGCGCTCTTATTGACGGTCAGACGATCGATTCAAAGCAGGAGTGCGCGGGCCTTGTTGCTATGTACTATATTTCGGCTGACGGAAAGATAGCAAACGTAGAATATATCTCCACGGTGAGAGCCGCGGCAGGCTTACCCGCTTACCTTCGTGACGAAAATCAGTTCAAGCATACTATTGATTACGGTGACGCTTGGACACAGACTCCCTACGGTGAAATTCCCACCGAGGTTTACAACAGCTACCCCTTCCACGTAATGCTTGACGACGATTCCGATACAAGCACAGTCAACAATCTTTACGGCAGCTATAATACGTGGGAAGAGACCTTGTCCCGCGTAAACGAGCTTAACACCGTTGGTTACCTTGCGGCAAGACAGGCAAAAACCTATAATATCGTTTTGTCTAAGGATTATACCTATACAAACGAATTGACAAGCAGTCAGCTTGACCATAATCAAGCGTGCAATAACCCGAGTAAGATAGTGCTTGACCTCAACGGCAATACCTTCACGCTTGCTTCGGGAACTACCTTCCTCCCGATGTATAACGCAAAGAACAGCTTCCATCCTTCGTTTACCGTAAAGAACGGTAATATGATCTTCAACGGAACTGCGAACGGTATTATTACTCAGCACGGACATCCCGTGAACGCAAGCGGAAGCGTAGTTGATATCAACCTTACCGACCTTAACGTAACCTACGCTTCGGGCGCTACGGGATATTTCATCCATAACTTCAAAATGTCCTCGAAGAGTGATACGAGAAGCTCGGTTAACCTTAACGTAACCAACTGTAATATCGATGCGTCGCAGGCAGGCGCATTCACGCTCTTCAATATGAAGGACGGATATAACGACAGCGACGTTAACCTTAAGATAACGGGCGGAAGCTTCAAGGGCGGAGAAGCGGCTAAGGCTACCTTGTTCACTCAGAACTGGCCCGGTGATAAGATAACCTTCCTTAAGGATTCTGAGGGTAACTATACAACGTTTACCTTTGCGGATAGCACTCAGCTTGCAGGAGCGTTTTATTCCGCGACAGAGGGCGAAACGCTTGAGTTTGGCGCTCCGATAGAGAAGGATGGCGCATACGTTTCAACTCTTGTGACCTCCGCAGCTGTACTTACTAAGTACGGAGCGATTCCTTTTACTTACGCAAATACTACGAATTATCCGTTTGTTATTTTTAAGAACGGAGAGATGGTTCACGCATCGGCTAACTGGAATACTCTCATTAACTCCACCATTAAGGGTAATAAGGATTATCAGTCGGGTTGTACTGTACTTCTCCGAAGAGATTACAATACTACCGATGCAGGATACAGCCCCTCTTGGTTTGCTTATATTGACGATCTTACTATAGACCTCGGTGAAAACGTTTTCACACGCGGAAGCTATCATATGTTCCAGCTCTTCGGTACTGAGTCCACAGCGCATACCACCAATATAACCGTTACCAACGGAACGCTTAAAAACGCAAGCGCTATGGCTCTCATTGCCTACAATAACAATTCTAACAATAGCGCTGCCGACAACCTCAATATGACCTTTAACGGCGTTAAGTTTGATATAAGCGGAATTACCGGCAAAGAAGGAATAATCGCTACCTATGGAGATGGCACGGCAAAGGGTGTTAACAGTAACATAGTTCTTAATGATTGCACTATCTACCGCGGAGCTTCAACGAAGACGGTTACGCTCTTTATTATGATTGACAATAAGAGCGGAATGGCTAACAACAAGACCGACGTTAAAGTAACAATTAACGGAGGAAAGCTCGTTGCTGACACTATGTCGGGACTTACCATTGCAACATATAGCCCCGAGCGCATAGAAGGAGAGGGATCGCCGGATACGATTACCTTAGGTAAGGGAAGCGACGGAAGGGCGTTCGAGATAGTTCTTCCTTCAAGCCAGACCGCGCCTAAGACCGCATATACTCTTACGGCAGGAGCTCATTATCTTGGAAAGCTTCAGGATAATACGGACGGAACAACGAGCTACACTCTCGGTTATGCAGATACGGTGTACGGAGCGGTTTCTTACGATTACGCTTCGGTGGAAAACTATCCCTTCGCGCTCTTCTATAACG
>SVUD01000041.1 GCA_015063445.1 Oscillospiraceae bacterium | reverse complement strand
GTGCCGAAGGCACAACATCATTGCCGTAGGCTACATCATTAGGCGAAGCCGACATCACTTGCCCGTAAGGGCAAGCATCGTTCGGCAGACCTGCTTTATCGCAGGTCGCCGTGCGTTATCTCTTTTTTTGTCATAGCTCTTTTTTCAGATTAGCAATAGCGTAAAGCGGAAGATTGATAAGTCGGGCTTCCTTTTTATAATTCTGCATTGACGTTCTGATTGCAACGTCGGGAGCAAATTTATCAACAAATGCCTTCATATCCTCGTACGCCTTTAGTGGTAAACGACCGGCTGTTACTCGGCTCACCTTATGAACGAGTCCGCAATCCGAAAGCCACATAATAGCGCTTTCGTAATCCTTCGCTCTGCCCCCTTCACGAATCAATCCGTAAATGAATTTTTTATTTTCCTTTGAAAGCAAAACAACACTTTTACCGACGAACTTTTACTATAACACCACACTTTTACCGACGAACTTTTGCGATATCACCACACTTTTACCGACGAACCTTAGGCTGAGTAACACATTTTTCCGAGATTTTCAAGAGCGATTTTACACGTTTTTCCGAGTTTTTTATTGAATTTTTTCACGTTTTTCTCTCCTTTTAGGGAGAGCCTTTACACGTTTTCGTTTAAAGCTGCGCTTCTCGTTTCAATATCAATGCGTCTCTCTTATGAAAATTTTGGAAAATTTAGATTTTGTCTAAAAATTTTACCTTAGGTTCTAAAGAACCTACACCTTAAAAAGAAGGCATTTTTGCCCGTTTTTGTTGTTCAACCTATACAAAATTCCTACCGTCCGACACCCGAAAATTTGGAACCACTCTATACTTACAAGGGGTGTTTTTTGCTTTATAATGGAATTGCAAGCGGATTTCATTACCGAAGGGGCGGAGCTTGGAAAACGGCGCCGACGGCTTCCCTCTCCCTTGGGGCTACGGTGTGGCTCGGTATGAATCCGTGAAAAAAACAAGGACAAAGGACAAGAATGACAGAAAACAACAATTTTTATTTTACGGTACATAGCTTTATGACAAGAGATCTCGGGCTGCGAGGCTCGTCTCTTATTGTTTACGCAATTATTTACGCATTTTCTTACGACGGCAAGGGAACGTTTTACGGCTCGATTGATTTTTTATCCGAGCAAGCGGGAATAGGCAGCTCCACCGTCAGAGCTACGCTGCGCTCGCTGCTCAGCGGCGGCTTTATTCAGATAGCGCGAGGTCAAAAGCACGAGTCGAAGGAATACCGCATAAACGGTGACCTATTAAAATTCATAAGCCTCAAAAAAGAAAACGCAAATCGGTCGGGAGGATTGCCTTCTGACGAAAAAAGCTTTGCAACCGACCGAGAGGGCGCCGAAACCGAGCATACAGGCGCTAAAATCAAGCAGGCGGGCGCTGAAACCAAAGAGGCAGGGCGCCAAAATCAAGCAGCCGAGCCGCTCAAATCAAGCGCCAACAATAAACATAATAATAAAGATAACAATAAACATACATTTATTTCTTATAAGGGCGCTGACGCGCGAAAAGAGAAAAAACGGAAGGACTTCTTTGAGAAAGAAAATTCGGTTACGGCGGGTGGGACAAGCGACCTTTTACGGTCGGCTAAAGCCCTCGAAAAAGCAAGCAACGCCAAATACTGCCACTTTGACCCCGAAGAAGCCTTCAGGCTCGCCCTCGAGCGCACCGAGGAAGCGTTCCGCGAGATGAACGAAAGAATAGCGCGTGATGAGCTTCAAAAAAACAATAGTCAGGGGGATGATTAAAATCACACGCAGCAATTGACAACAAAAACGAAAAGTACTATAATAAAGGAGGTGAAAAATTGTTCCTATGAGAACAAAACATATTACGAAATAATCAAATAAGGAGAAAAATGAACTTTAAGGAATACACTATAGATTTCAGCGATGTTACAAGCTTTTTTGAAATGCACTTCACTATAAGAGACTCGCTTGAATTTCCGTACTATTACGGTTGTAACTGGGATGCGCTTTGGGACTGCTTAACCGATCTTGCGGGCGAACCGCTGCGCATCAAAATAATAGGTCTCGAGGTTATAAGCACAAAGAAATTCGATGATTCAGCCGAAACGTTTGTCGAAATTCTCAAGGAATTCAAGCACTATGAAAACGATGCTTACAGCGACATGATTTCTATTGAGATAATTAACAAAAAAACGGGCGAAATTACCGCTATATAATTTTTTACAACGGCAGTAAAAATAATCAAAAAAGAAAAACGAGGATTCAGAACTGTTCCCTAAGGACACAATGCGGAATTCTCGTTTTTTTGAACGCAAAGCCAAACAGAAAGGCTTAAATATTCTTGATTATGGCTAAGCGCAATCTAAAGAACGGTTTTGCGACATACTTCTTTGAGATATACTACGTTCTTTTTTTGCTTAAGTAATGATTATAGTCCAATTGTCGCTATAATAACTATTCTGAAGTTATGTATTCATTTACGATTGACACGTGAACGAGAACCGAGCTATCAATTTCCAGACGATACCTTCCTATTTCATATTCAATGATATCTATGTATACCGTCGCTCCCGGTTTAAGCAATATAAAATGCTCCAATATATAGCGGCTCTCATCATATTCCATGTTATTATCCGATAACTCGTCTTCATTCATGGCAGTGATAGTGAACAGATCATAGATGTTCGAGCTGCCATTGGGATCGTATTTGGTAAGAATGTTGCCGTAAAATCCGATATCCGCCGTGTAAAATCCAACAGGAATATTTTTAAACGTCAAATTGCAATCGGGATTGTGAACGACAACGCCCATCGGATCATCGTCGGTAGGTCCCTCGGGGGAAACGATGGCGGATTGTCTATGATACGTTTGCTCAAAGGACGGAGTGCTGTCTTTATTCAAAAAATACGAAAGAAACAAGTCTGTTTGGTATTGAATCTCGGAATGCACCTCTTCAAGAAAATTATATCTGATTACAATGGTACCCACCGTATTATCATAAAAATCGGGATTATCGGGGTCTTCGGGATCTTCTAACTGCGGAGGCTTGTCATCGTCGGGCTCATCCTCCTCCCAAGTACATTTTTCAACGAGCTTAGTAAAGTTTTCACAGTGGAACGGCGATTTGTTTATATTCCATCGGTATCCATTGCTAAAGGATCCGTCTTCTTTACTTCCGGGATAGGTGGAGCTTCCGATAAACGACTTGCCGACGTTCAAATATACACCAAGTTCTCCGTCAACACAGAAAAACAGCGGATCAATTCCCTGAACCTTAACCGAAGCGCTTGCTCCCGCCGTAAGACTTATATTTGCCGTCATGAGCTTCAATCTTAATAAGTATGCGGTAAATTCAAGCTCGGGACCTATTTCAAATTCACCCGTAAGAGAAAGTCCCTCACATTTGGTTTTTACCTTGTTTATATAACGGGATCTTCCGTTCAATATCTGGAATCCAACAGGTCCTTTGCTTTCAACGGTCAGCCCTATCGAGCCCTCAGCGCTGATTACAATATTCAAGTCAACGGAAAAGCCGGCAAGTCCGATAAAAGTACCGCTTGAATGCCTTATACCGCCGTATGTATATGTGGCAAGTCTCCATTTTCCTTGGGCGTTAGTTCCTTTTATTTCCTTTTCTCTTACTATACTTGCGGTGAGCTCATCCTCTTTATCGAATATTATATAAAAATCGTTGATTTGGGTTTTGCCGTCAACCTTTTCTATATCAAATTTATACTTAACGCTATTGATCTTCTGCGTCAGAATAACGTCAACTTTCGCCTTTCCGATATTCACGGAAAACTTATACTTTTTGTCAATGTCGGGCAGATTTACCGTTCCGCCGTCTTCCGCTCCGAGAGGAGAAACCTCATTCGTTATCTCTTCTACGGTTACTCCGTCAGCAGCGTTCAATTCAAATCCTTCAAGAGCTGCCTCTCCGGCAATATCAAGATATTCAAAAATCTCGTGTATCTCAGGTTCTGCGTATTGGATAGCGACCGAGCCTTCGACATATTCAAAATTCACTATCTTATATGAATAGCCGTTCGAAAGCACTATTATGTCACCTATAGCAAGATGTGATATCTTATCCGAACGCGTCAAGATAACAGCGCCCGTTTCCTTGTCCTCGTACAATATTTCGCTTTCGGATTCGTCCAATAAAATTACTTTTTCGCTGTATAATACACCCCTCTCCGTTCCGTCCGGACCGGATATAGAGTTTAAGGTACTGTCAACGACCGACATTATTTTGTCGCATTCCTCATAGGAGAGACTTTTTGCGGGCAAGAAGCAGTTATTCTCCAGTGAAAGCATTTCAAGATCTACCGCAAGGCAGGCGTACTTAGGATCGTCAATTGCAAGGTCATCGGTACAGCTTAAAGAAGCATCGGGAATATATCCAAGGCTTTTTATAGCGGCGGTTACGCTAAACTCGCGAGTTGCGGCTGAATCCGGGAAAAAGCTGTCACCGCTCGTTTCTATTATCCCATACTTTGCGGCTAACCTTATGCTGTCCTCATATTTATGCCCGGAAATATCGTTAAACACGCAATCGTCTGTAGCTTCATCGTTCAAGAAGGAGAGCTTTTCTACCAAGCAATTTATAAATTCACCCTTCGTAACTTCTACGGTTGGCACGTCGTTTTCCTTGCCCGAATCCACGAATTTATTTCGGAGTCCCGAGCAGCTCACAAGAGAGAACCCACAAACCAACGCCAACATTATAATCAGCAAACTCTTAACGTGTCTTTTCGCCATATCTGTCTCTCCGTTCTGATGAAATATTTATATTCTTATGCGGAATTATAATAGCGCGGCGGCTATCTTAAATATTCTTTATGATATTCTTTACGACTTCCTTCTCCTCGTCGCTGAGGCACTCGCAGGACGAGTTGAGGATCTTCTCGAGCGTGATTTTCTTCTTATACTTCTCGGCGGATTTTGAGAGGACCTTCTGCTCCTTCTTCTGCTTCTCCTTTGCGGCTATCTCGTCGATAACGTTCTTCATATAGCCGAAGATCGCGCTATTCTCCGAATAGTCCGCGGGGGCGTAGAAATTAAGTCTGCCGTCGGCAAAGAGCTGGTATACCTTTTTTTTGTTGTTGGTGACCGGATCGTACACGCCGATAGAATATCCACCCTTTTGCTTTACAAGCGTCATACAGGGAATATCTGTGGCGCTGTCGCCTATGTAAACGATATTGTCATAGTCAACGTTTCTTTCGTTATGGGGCATACTGTCGTTTACTCTGCCGTCATACTCCTCAAGATAGCCCTTCGCTATTCTGAATATGAACTGCGTTTTTGTGGTGTAGTTGACCGCCTGAGCGGGCCACTCGGCAATTCCGTCTGCCGAATAGAGATAGGTAGACGCATATACTCTCGTAATATAGGGAGCGATCGCGCTTCCCTCAATGATCTCCTTAAGTCCCGAGGAGATTATATAATGCTCAACGTCTATTCCGCGCTCGGCAGCGTATGCGTTAACGTTCTCAAACCACTCGAGAACGCCGTTATAAAGCTGAACGTCTCTGCCTATTTCCTTGAAATACTCACGGCGCAGCGATTTACCCTTGAACTTCGAATATTTTATAAGCTCGTACATCCAGGCGAGGTTGCTGTCCATAAGATTGTTTACGGCAAGCATATCCGACTCGTGCCAGAACTCGTCCTTATCCACTCCAAACGAGGGAATGAGGGTGAACGTCTGCATATCGTCGGGCGAGAGTGTGCGGTCAAAGTCATAGCAAATCGCCATTTTCGGTCTTTGCGAAACCGCTCCGAAATCCATTGCCTCCTGGAATACGTTATCTTCTTTTATCATAAGGCTGACCTCCGAAATAAAACTTTTACACTCATATATTACTATATATTTTTAATTTTTTCAAGGATTTTATGGAAATTACTTGTAAAATACAGGTATTTTTATAAAAAGAATTGAAATGAAACGCATTTTATGATACAATATATCGGTAAAAATATGTTTTTCGGCAAAAATCGGGGAGATTCAAACGCAAAAGCGGGCGTTTTTTTCTCGAGGTGCTGACGAAAGGAAACGAAATGTTCGAACAGATAATCGAAAAAATCAAGGAATACAAGAGGATAATAATCCACCGACACAAGAACCCCGACGGCGACGCGCTCGGCAGCCAGATAGGTCTTAAGAATATGATAGCCGACGCCTACCCCGAAAAAGAGGTGTATATGGTTGGCGATATGACGCCTCGCTTCTCCTTTATGGAGGGCGCGGTTATGGACGAGATACCCGACGAATACTACCCCGACGCCCTTGCGATAGTGCTTGACACCTCGGCGGCGACGCTCATCTCGGATGAGAGATACAAGAGCGCTAAGGAGAGCGTACGAATGGACCACCACATTTTCGTTGAGAAGATATGCGATACCGAGCTTACCGACACCTCGTACGAAAGCTGCTGCGGTCTTGTAACCGAGCTTGCGATAGAGGGCGGCTTCACCCTCTCCCCCGTAGCCGCTAAGGCGCTTTACACGGGTATGGTGACAGACTCGGGCAGATTCCGCTACGACTCCACAAACTCAAACACGCACCGCCTCGCCTCGCACCTTATGAAAACGACCTTTGACACGAACGACATCTACTCAAATCTCTATGCCGACGAGCTTTCGTTTATACAGCTCAGAGCAAAATTCGTGCTTAAAATAAATCTCACCCCCTACCGTGTGGCTTACATATACACTCCCCTTGACGAAGCGAAGTCCTACGGCGTGGATTACTTCACTATTTCACGCGGAATGGTAAACACTATGGGAGATATCCGAGGCGTTGACATCTGGGTAAACTTTACCGAGACCGAGGACGGCGTTCTCACCGAGATACGCTCGAATAAATTCAATATAAATCCCGTTGCCACCAAGTACGGCGGCGGCGGTCACGCAAAGGCAAGCGGAGCTACGGTTAAGGACAAAAACGAGGCTATGCTTCTTCTTGCGGATTTAAACGCTTTTAATATATAAATCCGCTCTCAAAATTTGAGTATCAATTTCAAAAAATTACGTTGTTTTAAATCAAAAATACCGCCTAATGTAAAGAAAGGTTAGAAAATATGGCAAATAATATCTTACCGATTGCAACAAAGATATTAGAAAAAATAGAAGAATACGATAGAATTATTCTCTTCAGGCACTTCCGTCCCGACGGTGACGCCGTTGGATCTACCAAGGGACTTCAGGCAATACTTAAGGCAACCTATCCCGAAAAGGAGATACTTTTACAGAACAGCGATTTTTCAAATTACGTCGCTTTTCTCGGAAAAGAGGATGAGCCTATCTCCGACGAGCTTTACCGTGACGCTCTCGGTATAGTTATCGACACGGCTACCACGGCTCGCATATCAAACAAGAAATTCTCGCTCTGCCGTGAAATAATAAAGATAGACCACCATATACCCGTGGAAAGCTACGGCGTTATCGAATGGGTTGAAGAGCTTCGCTCCTCGGCATCCGAAATGATTGCGGCGTTCTACTCCGCCCTCTCGGACAGACTCATTATGACGCCCGAGGCGGCAAGATACATATACTGCGGTATGGTTACGGACTCGGGCAGATTCCGTTACCGTGACGTTTCGGGCGAAACTCTGCGCCTTGCGGGTATGCTGCTCGACTTTGGAATTGACACGGATACCCTCTACGCAAACCTTTACCTTGACGATCCCGCCGTATTCAAATTTGAGGCTTACGCAAAAAAGAAGATGCGTATGTCCGAGTCGGGCGTTCTTTCGATATTCGTTTCAAAGCGTATGCAAAAGAAGTTCTCCCTCTCACGTGAGGACGCCTCAAACGTAGTGTCTTATATGGACACGGTACGGGGCTCTCTTATATGGATAGCGTTTATCGAGGGCGACGGCGAGATAAGAGTAAGGCTTCGCTCACGCTTCGTTACCGTCAGCGAGCTTGCGGAAAAATACCGTGGCGGCGGTCACGCCTGCGCTGCGGGAGCAACAGTTAAATCAAAGGCTGAGATGAAGGCTCTTCTTGCCGAGGCAAACGAGCTTCTTAAGAATTACAAGGCAAATAACGAGGGCTGGCTATGAGAATACTTATAACCAACGACGACGGAATCTTTGCCCCGGGAATAAAGCTCCTTGCCGAGTGGGCGAGGAATAAGGGCGAGGTTACCGTGGTTGCCCCGAAGCGTGAGCAAAGCGGAATGAGTCACGCAATCAATTTCACCGAGCCGATAGAAATAAAAAAAGTCGAGCTTATGGATGGCGTTGAGGCGTATTCCTGCGACTCCACCCCCGCGGACTGCGTGCGCTACGGCATTATGGGGCTCGGCAGAGAGTACGACCTCGTGCTTTCGGGGATAAACAAAGGCGTCAACCTCGGCGTTGACGTAATATATTCGGGCACGGTTGCCGCAATCTTTGAGGCGGCTTATTGGCAGCACAATGCCCTCGCAATATCCACCTACCCCGACTCGCAGCCCGAGGCGGCAAAGGCTCTCGACCTTATATATAATTATATTAAGGAAAAGAACCTCTTTGCGCACAATCTCATTTATAACGTTAATATCCCTAAGGAGAACGTCGGCATTAAAATAACCGCGCAGGGCTCTCCCTATTTCAACGACGGCTTCAAGCCGCTCGGAAACGATATGTATCTGCAAACGGGCGAAAGAATCCCCGACGAATACCCCCTCGACCTCACACGTGACACCGTCGCTATCGAAAACGGATATATAACCCTCACTCCCCTGACGCTTAACAGAACGAATTTCAAGGCGTTTGAGGAGCTTAAAAACAGTTAATAATTAATATGACAAGCAGAAAGAGCAAGAATAAAAGGAAACAAATCCTTAGGGTCGTACCCTAAAGGACAGTTTTTAGAAATACGGCATATCTCGAAATAGGTGTGCCGTATTTTTTATTTGCGACCGCATATGCGTTTTTTCGCCAGAGCAATCTTTTTTTGCGGTTAGATTATCAACAATTTAATTCCGAAATATATTGCATTTTTATTTACGTTGTGCTACAATATACTTGCCAAACAAGTTGAATATTTTTTTTGAAGAGGGTAAACTATAGCTATGGGTGAGTTGTACCTTTTTTCCACATATCAAGAATTAGAATTTGTAAAAAACGCAGATTCCGTGAAACTTGATATGCGATATGGCTTTTTGCCCTCGTTCTGTTTCAACTTGTTTGGCGACAATTGGAGTTTGCGTTTTTTAGTGCGGCAGCTCCGGTTGCCGCACTTTTTGTTTTTTCGCAAGAAAAAAATATAATCAAACAAAAAAGGAGAAACAAAATGAAAAAAACGTTAATCAGAACAGCGATATTATTACTCACTGTTCTCATGATGTTCTCATCATGCAAGAAGAAAAAAGGCGCAGACGGAGCCGACGGCGTAGACGGCCGTGACGGCGCAAACGGAAAATCAGCGTATGAATTGGCGCAAGCCGCCGGATTCGAGGGAACTCTCGAGGAATGGCTGGTTTCACTCGTTGGAGCAAAGGGTGAAATAGGCGCAGAGGTAACCGACATATCGCTTTTGTCAAGCAACGGTTTAACCGACACTTATCAAATCACGTTCAGCAATGGCGCAACTCAGACCTTTGACGTTAAAAACGGTGAAGTCGGTGTTGGAATTACAGACATCTCGCTTGATTCGACCGAAGGCAGCAAAGACACGTATGTTATTACATTGTCAGACGGAAGCACCAAAAGCTTCACTATCACTAATGGCGCAAAGGGCGACAAGGGTGATACCGGAGCCGATGGTAAATCGGCGTATGATCTTGCCGTTGAACAAGGATTCAAGGGAGACATTAAAGCTTGGCTGCTCTCTCTTGTTGGCGAAAAAGGAGATATCGGAGCTGAGGTTTCATCTGTTTTAAAGACGGAAACGTCAGGACTTACCGACACGTATACCATTGTATTCTCTAACGGATTCGCAAGCACGTTTACCGTTACTAACGCAAATAGCATTGTAAAGATTGAAAAAACGGCTTCAAGCGGACTTACCGATATATACACTATCACTATGAGCGACGGTACTACATTCCCCTTCACCGTTACCAACGGCGCAAAGGGAGATAAGGGAGATACCGGAGCAACAGGACCTAAGGGTGACACGGGCGCAACAGGACCTAAGGGCGACAAGGGCGAACAGGGCGCGGCAGGACTTACTGTGGAATTCAGAGTAAATGACGGTTGGTTACAGTGGAAGTACACCAACGAAGAGGCTTCGGCTTGGAAAAACCTTTATGAAACCGACGGAACCCCTCCCCCAACAGGCTTGGTTGCTGTTCGTCTTATACTTAACGGCGGCTCTCTCAACGGTTCGGCTGAGACTATCCACGTTACCTCGGGAACGAGCATTGAGCTTCCCACGCCCCAAAAGCACGGATACACGTTTATGGGTTGGTATGCAAACATAAATGACGAATACGCCGTTCCAAACGAATATAGAGTACACGGAAGCACCAATTTGTATGCAAAATGGGAAGCGGGCGCAATCATCACGGGAACAAAAATTTATAACCTTAATGATTTTACTAAAATCAAAAACAATCTTGGCGGTACGTATGTTTTAATGAACGATATTGACTGCGAAGGCTTAGCCCTTCCTATAATCGGCGAAAGCGATACTAATTCATTCAGAGGAATTTTTGAAGGTCAGGGATACACGATCAGTAATTATACGGTATCTCCCAACCGTTATATGGGATTGTTTGGATACAGCACAGGTACTATCAGAAATTTAAACGTTTCGGGATTTAATTACGACATTAAAAACGCAAATACTTCGAGTTCGGTATTTGTTGGTGGCATTGCCGGTTATAACGCCGGAACCATAGAGAAATGTAGCAGTGTGCGAGGAAATATTTATATCTCTCTTACAAATGAGCGCAGAGGCGGACTTATCGCCGGAGAATCATCAGGTACTATAAAAAATTGTTTTGCGGATGGAACAGTGCGTATCGAACAGCCGAACGATGTATATAACTGGGCAATCGCAGGAGGCATTGTGGCAACGAACCGTGGAGAAATATCCAATTGTTTTGTTTCGGCTACATTGTATGCGTATGGTTATGGTAGACAATACCAATACACAGGTGGAACTTCCAATATGGGCGAGGCGGCAATAATATGCGGAGCAAATGAAAGTAGCGGAGTCATTAAAAACTGCGTTGTAATGGGAAGTGTTTTGAAAGGCAATCATAGAGTTGGAGATATTTCCGGACGAAGCGATGGAACAATTACTAATTGTTATAAAGACACCAATACTTCTATCGTACAGAATTCTGGTACAGTGTATAGCTATGCAACCGCACAGAGTCTATCTAATATGTCTAAAAGTGCATTCTATTCCGTTTCTCTCGGTTGGGATTCTTCAATTTGGAATTTCAATAACATAGATATTTCAAACGGTATATACCCCACATTAAAACAGAATTAATATTTTAAAACAAAAAGGTGGAGATACTGAACTTTACTCAGCATCTTCACCTTTTCATATGCATTGGCGTATACCGGGATTGTTTACGGTCTTATGCTCGTCCGTTCCCTTGGCGAGTATAACGGGCTCGCCAAAGCCTTCACCGAAATTCTCGGAGCGCTGCATAAGAATATCCATACAAGCCCAGTCGCCCGACGCTCTTCTGGCTTCGCAATAAGCTATCAGAGTTTTTCTTTTCGTCACTATCATCCCGGGGATTCGGTGATTTGTATACTCTTCCGTCGGAGACCAAAGATCAATAAGCTTAAAATAAGGCTCTGTCATATTTTCATCCTTTCAACCTCATATACGTCAACCCCAAAACTCGTTGCATTCGCTTCGGGGAACCCCTGTATTTTAGCCCCAAAACTCATTGCATTCGTTTCGGGGAACCCCTGTATAGCGGAAAGAGAGAACAAATCGATCAGTACCGAAATGTCCTCTCTTTTTCTGTTTATTTAGTAAAACTAACTTCAACCCTGCGAAGCAGGATTTCATCTGCGGAGCAGATTTCATCCACCTTCGGTGGATTTCATCCGTCAAAAACGGATTTAACTGCTTGATACTCCGTCGAGAGTATCAAGCTGCGTATGTATAAGATATAACTCTTGTAGCAGAGGTAAGCTTCATAGTTGAAAGCTTGCCGTTACGGAGAACCATTTCAAGCTCTACGTCGGAAGCGAACTGCGAGCCGAGTATATTGGCGGTGCTGATCTTGGGAACTGTAACCTTAAGAACGTCGCCTGCCTCGTTGATAGAAGCTGTGCTCTTAAGGGGAGCGATATTTAGAGCTGTTGCGGCAGCGATAGCGGAAACGTCAATTCCAACGTCCTCGGAATAATTTCCGTCCTTATCACGATAAACCGTGCCCTCTACCTTCTCGATGATTTCATCAGCGGGGCCTTCGCCTATCTCGTAAAATCTCTCGTAGTAGTACTTGATGGTTGCGGAGGTATCCTCTGAGAAGTATACCTCATATTTGGAATTAAGCTCGCCGAGCTTAGTAACCGTCTTAACCTCGACTACAACCGCGGAGGCGGAAGCAGCGGCGATCGCGCTTTCAAAATTAGCAAATCCCTCGGTTTCGTCATCTTTGCCCGTAATCTTATCCTTTACCTTGTCAACAGTATCGCAGGAGCAGATACAAAGAAGGCAGGACATAAGAAGAATGATGCTTAAAATCTTTTTCATTTTCTTTTTCCTTTCGGTTTAAATTAAGTAGAATTAACCAAGCGTGATCGGAATGTCGCCGGTATCAGTCTTATAGGAATACTCAGCCTTGATAATAACGGTTACGTTCTCAAGGAAAACAGGGTCTCTGTCTTCGGTTGAGTCCTTATCGGTATTTTCTACGGTAATCTCGTGCTCGGGAATTACGTACTTAATGGTTATAGAGGATATACGCTCAGCCGCCGCGGTGATCGTAATGGTTACGTCCTGCTTTATGGTCTGCTTTGCGTCAAGGAAATTGGCAAGAGCAACGGTTGCGTTCTCGGCAGTCATAGTAACGTTAAGAGTCTCGTTAGCACCGTCCTTGGAATAGCTCGACGACTTTATGTACTTTGCGGAAAGGTCGATTGCGAGAGAGCCCGCAACGGGAGAGAAGTCTTTTCCGGTATCCTTCCAGCTTGCGCCCTTGTTCGTGCTTGTGCCGTATCCCTCAAGATACCACACGGTTTCGCTCTTGGGCTTGAGATACTGAAGAACTCTGTCCTCAATTTCGCTGGGTGTGTGAACAGTGTTTGTATAAACGGCTGCCTTCTTACCGCCAACCGTACCGGTTACAAGGCTGAAGGTGTTAGTAATAACCGACTCGTTAACCTCGTGGGTTACAACGGTATTTGAAGAGGTGGGAACGCTTTCGAGAAGCATCTTTTCAAACTTTTCAACGCCCTCTCCTGTTTCGGAATCCGATTTATCTTTATTAAAGAGGTTACAGGATACAACCGAAAGAGTACAGCAAAGAACGAGTAATACAGCTAATATTTTCTTCATTTTTCTATTTCCTTTCGATTTTATCAGTTATCTTTAATGGTAACCTCACCGTAATCGTACGACGTGGTTACAACAACGCTTGCGCCCGATGCGGTGGTGTATTTAACAACTACCTTATAAAGATAAGTACCGTTGGTATCTATCTCAAGGGTAATATCGCCCGCAGCCTTAACATCAGCTCCGAAAACTCTTACGGAATCCTTAGCGTCAATTGTGGCAACGAGGTCGTTACCGTTATCGGTAAGGGTTGACGACTTGAATGCGGATTTGGTGATTATCAATTCCTCGGAAAGATAGCCGACAGCCTCTTCCTTAGACCACTTGTCACCGGTAGAAGCCTTAACGGTTCCGTCAGCGTTCTTCCATACGGTGCCCTGAAGCTCCTTAATGCTTTCGGGATACATCTCCTCAACGGTGGGATATCTCTTCGTGTGGAAGGTGAATCTTTCAACTCCCGTCTTGGAATCCTTCTCGGTTATATACGAGGAGGTAAGGGTTTCCTCGCCCTCGGTGATATAGTCAACCTTGGTAACTATCACGGTAGGATTTGAGGATGTCACGGTTGCGCTAATGGTTTCAACACTTCCCGACTGTTCCTTGTCCTTTTTGCCGATAACGTTACAGGAAACGCACGCAAGAAGAAGCACGAACGTAAGAAGTAAGCACAAAATCTTTTTCATAAATATTACCTCTTTTTAGTTTTATAGCATTTTATACTATTATAATTATACATTTTAAAATAACAAAAGTCAAGAGCTTATACGCCGTTTCGTTCGGTTGCCTTGCCAAAAATACTTATGGAATTTTATTCAAAATAACCAAATATACGCCAAAAGCACCAAAAAACGCCCGTTTTGCCTCGGTAAAACTCGGTAATAACAAAGCCGCAAGCCCTTTTCACCAACC
Organism: Oscillospiraceae bacterium; assembly: GCA_015063445.1. Next base: position 1,665 of record SVUD01000041.1, on the reverse strand, counting down.
GAAAGCACTTTTTCCGCCCACTTCAACGCAGTAATAAAGCCGCAAAGCTTTTTTTCGCTCTGCGGCTTACCTTTATCTAATCTTCACCCGCTTTAGCGGATTTCATCTGCGACTTACCTTTATCTAACCTTCATCCGCTTTAGCGGATTTCATCTGCGACTTACCTTTATCTAACCTTCATCCGCTTTAGCGGATTTCATCTGCGAAGCAGATTTCATCCACCCTTGGTGGATTTCATCCGCCTTTGGCGGATTTAATTGCGGCTTGCCCGCTTTGGCGGATTTCATTGTATCGTGGCATTAATGCCACGATACCAGCCATCCCTCTCTGTAAAGCAGCTCCGCGATAAGCACAGCTCCGCCTGCGGCGCCTCTGAGGGTATTATGAGAGAGTCCTACGAACTTATAATCGTACACGGTATCGGGTCTGAGTCTGCCGAGGGACACTCCCATACCGCCGTAAAGGTCACGGTCGAGAGCCGTCTGCGGTCTGTTGTCCTCTTCAAAATAGGTGAGGAACTGCTCGGGAGCGGAGGGCAGACCGAGAGTCTGGGGCTTACCCTTGAAGCTCTTCCAATCCTCGAGTATCTGCGCCTTGGTAGGCTTGTTTTCAAACTTCACGAAAACGGCAGCCATGTGACCGTCGGTAACGGGAACTCTTAAGCACTGAGTAGTGATAACGGGCTCGGTTGCGGGAACGATAACGCCATCCTTTACCTCACCGAATACGCGAAGGGGCTCTTTTTCACTCTTCTCCTCTTCTCCGCCTATGTAGGGAATAAGGTTATCTATCATTTCGGGCCATTCGTTGAAGGTCTTTCCCGCTCCGCTTATAGCCTGATAGGTCGTTGCCACGACTTCCTTGATTCCGTACTTGCGAAGGGGGGCGAGAGCGCCGACGTAGGACTGAATGGAGCAGTTCGGCTTAACCGCGATAAATCCGCGCTTAGTGCCGAGTCTCTTTCTCTGCGCCTCGATAACCTCGAGATGCGCGTCGTTTACCTCGGGAATAACCATGGGAACGTCGGGCGTCCATCTGTTTGCCGAGTTATTCGAAACAACGGGAATCTCAGCCTTGGCGTATCTTTCCTCAAGCTCACGGGTCTCGTCCTTTGACATACTTACGGCGCAGAATACGAAATCGCAAAGCGATTTTACCGTCTCTATCTCCTCGGAGGAGATGACCTGCATTTTCTTTATCCAATCGGGGCACTCGGTTTTCATCTTCCATCTGCCCGAAACGGCTTCCTCATAGCTCTTGCCCGCTGATCTCGGACCTGCTACAAGCGCGTTTATCTCAAAATAAGGATGCTCCGCGAGAAGCATAATAAATCTCTGGCCAACCATACCCGTCGCGCCAATTATACCAACCTTAAGCTTTTCCATAATCTCTCCTTTTCGCCCTTTGGCGAGCGCCGATTTTTCTTGATTTTTGTGTTTTCTCGGCTAAAATTTACTTTGGTAAAGTATTTTATGCTATATATTAACACACTTTTCGACAAATGTCAATATCAATGCTATATATTTTAAAGATTTTAGTGTAGTGTTACAATTGTTGTGAGACTGAAAATGAAAAAACAATAGAAAAAGTGATTGGATTCTGTTAGAATAATGTTACCCCTAACCTAAACTGACAGAAAGGACCCAATCACTTCCATGAAACATT